>JBCCSG010000301.1:0-9236 GCA_039200565.1 Cyanobacteria bacterium P01_D01_bin.50
TCAGTTCGGAATTGTCCGTTACCAACACCAGCAGTTACTGCAACGCGACTGAAAGGCTTGTTGATATCGTCTTTAGTGCGGAAAATTTTGGTTGCTACAGCGTATAGAGAATTTTCAAAATCATTCACGCCATCTATATCCGGATCTTCGTAGTCGCCAATATTCAAAATACCATTCATTCCAATAGCAGCAGACCAATCTCCTTTAAAGCGACGATGCACTTTGAGGTTAAAACCACCACTACCAAAGTCACGGCTACCGCCAAAGCTAGCAGCAGTATAAGAAATAACTACACCTACTGATTTATCGGCATCACCCAAACCAACACCAAAACCAAATGCACCATCATCTTTGTTAGAAAATCTAACATTCGATTGATAGCTCCCTGCCACAAAACCTGTATTGCGATGGCTGCCGTAACCCACGGGAATATAAACGCTTAGAGCAGGAGAAGCATAGTAAGAATCAAGCTTGAGTTTGTCTAAATTACGTAGCTTTTCTATTCTTTCTTGCATATCTTTGCTAAGGGGTTGCCCTTCCCCTGAGTCAGCTATAACCACTGGAGAAGGGCGTATACCGAAATCATCTGAAGCAAATGCATCTGAAAAAATTGCAAAATTTTCAGCTTCAGGGAAAGATACTTGTTGTCCAAATGAGTTGGAGAAAGAGCCTGTATTGGCGGTAAGTTTTGACTGAACTTCTTCTAACCCAGATAAGTCTTGAAGTTTAATACCCTTAACTTTAAGTAATTTAATATTATTAGCCGTGTTATCGGGATTGAAAAGGGTTCCTTGTTGAGGAGTTCCAGAAGCCGATAACTGCTTATTACTTAACTTATCTACACTTTCAACAGCGAGTACAGAGCTAGTCAAGAGAATTACTGGAAAAAAAAGAGAGGTCACTAGGACTTTAGTTAATAACCCTAGAAATAAACTATTCATAAGCTTGAATATTATTAATATGAAAACCTAGAGTTAGACTCTTATCAAATCATTTTTATAATAGAAAAAACAACAAAAATAGATTGTTTTTATACATTTCGCAAAAAAAAAACTCTTAGTGTGGAGAATTTATCTTATCTTTAAATCGAGAAGAGATATAAATAAGATTCAGTAACAAGAGCATATTTTTATGGAGCGAGAATATTAGTATTTTGGCGCTATTTTTCTATGAGAGTAGAAAATCGCTGTCTGAATCAATATCAATAACAGCTAAGTGAGTGAAAATTTTTGAACCTTGACTAGTTCTTAAAAAAATTGTCATGCTTTTTTAGAGCATGACACCAGCAAGTATTATTCGTTTATGGAAAGGTTTTTGAGTTGCTAACTATTAACCTTGAACCAAAGATGCTCTTAATTCTCTCAAAACATTACCAATTTCCACAAATTCTGCATTTTGTGAAAGCTTTTTGAGAGTTTCGTCATCGCTTTCCATGATGATTTGGTTGTAAGCATTAATTGAAGCATTAAGCTTGTTAATATCTACATCTGGAGTTGCACCATTCTGAGCTAGTGTAGTACCTATGGCTACAGGTTGAATACTAGCAACAGGAACACCATTAGCATCAGAAACACCGAAAGCTGCCAACAAACTTGCAAAGCTATTTAAGAGTCCTCCAATGGCTGCGGGTGAAACTCCTACAGCACGTATAGAAGCACTAACTCGGCTGATTGCTCCACCAGCAGAACGTCCTCCTGCTGCAATACGTATAACTACTCTAGAAGCAGGAGAAGCACCAGCACCTATACCTCTACTAACTACTGCTCTAGCACTAATATTTACTCTTGTCTGAACAGCTGGAGAAACACTAACTTGTCCACCTGCATCAACAGTTGCACCGGTACCAGCTGCTGGAGTTGCAGGGGCTGCTGGAGGCTCGGGGTTAAAAATACCTCCAGTTACACCTGAAGAGTCAGGAGCAACACCAGGAATAGGAGAAGAACCAGCATTTACTCTCACGGAGATAGCACCGATGAGAGAAGTCGTAAACAATGCAACTAAACCTAGATTTAAAGGCAGTCTTTGCTTTTTCATTATTTTTGCCTCAAATAAAATTGATGGGAAACTAAAAATTTAGAACTTAAAGCTGTAACCACCGCTGATGGATAAACCAACACCATTATCAAGATTGTCGGTAATATCTGTTAACACAGCATTGATAACTACAGGGGACTTTTTGAAAGGAGCAAAGGAACCACCAAAATTCAAGGAGTTTCCAGTCCAACTGGAAACGACAGAGGCTTCAGGTGAAACTCGCAAACCTGCACTAGCAAAGAGATTTAAATCGTTGTCACCTGCTTGAATAGCACCCTTGGAACGGAAACCACCAGTACCAACACCAAGAGAAACTGTCAAAGGTAGCTTATTCTTGGAGTCATTGGGTTTGAGATCGAAGGATCTTGTCGCTACACCATAAAAGGTTTCTTCTGCATCTTCAGCGTCTCCCCACTTAATGGGATTAGACCAAGCTACAGCTACAGCAGTACCATCTTTCAAAACTTTGTGTACTTTTACACCAACGCTACCGCTGTCACCAAAGTCAAATTCTTGACCACCAATACTGGTGATATTAACGCCTACTTCTACACCAACAGACTTAACAGGGTCTCCAAAACCAGCACCAGTGCTTAGGGAGCCGTCAACGTTACCGCCATCTAAAGGAACAAACAAGCCGCCACCGACAAAACCTTGACCTGCACTTGCACCATAAGCAGTAGGAGTTCCTGCACTAGAACCAGGAGATGCAGCCGGAGGTTTGCTTGGTACAATGATGGGGTCAATTAATAAACGTTGACGCAATTCGTTAGCATCACCAAAGGTGTCTCCAACTACTCCAGAAGAGTCTGTTTGAGCAACTACAGGACTTGCAGAAATAACAGCACTCAGTAGGAAAAAGCTAGCCAAAGAACTCTTAAGAAATTTTACTTTCATTTGAGTGATTAATACTACTCAGGTTATACGGATAAAATCATGATATGAGAGCTTATTTTAGAAAGCAAGTAATAGCTATTACTAAAAATAATTATTATTCAAAAAAATAAGGCTATTTAAGATCCTTGGCGATACTATTTTTTGTTATTTATACTTATGTATTGACTAAATATAAAATTGTTTGCTATTCATAGGGAAAAGTATTTTTTTAAGGTTTGAATTGAAAAAAAATGAAACATATATACTTATAAAGAATTAAGAAAATATTTTATAAATGAAAAATATAGATTTTTATTTGATTAAAATTATTGGTTAATATTTTCATTTTTTACTTAATAAGTGAGTTGCCATAAGCAACTAGTAAATTAGTTAGTATATAGTTATTGTTCATAGTAAATCGATTTTTACCAATTGGTATGTTCGCAAAGCATTAAGAGTAATTCTTCTCAGCAATGAATTAATATTGTGGTGCATTAAATAAATGGAATATTAGATGATTTGGAAATCGGCGCTTTTCTAGACAATATCCCAGGTACTGTAGATGAGTCTCAGTTAGGATTGAGCGGTAAATTACGCTTTTTACATCAAGCTGATGGCGATGCTTTAACCTTAAGTGTTGCAGGTACTGTAGCACGTGCCAATAATGTTCTGACTAACTTTGTTAAAAACGATCGCAACAGATTTGACAACTTAGGTTTGGAAAAGGGTGGATTTGCTTTAAGCAACGAAAACGGAACAGAAGATGAAGAATTAATCATTACTCTTTCTACCCCAATGCACTATCAATTAAAAAATGGAAGTGCGGTTTGGTTGACTCCTACTTTGGGATGGATACAACGTAATGGATTGGAAATTGCTGGATTTAATTTTGGAGCCTCAATTCCTCTAAATAAAGATTTGAATACAATTGCAGAAGTGGGTTTCGATTTAAGTGGTAATGGCAATGCTTTTATTGGTAATAATCGTCAGACAGTTATTCCTTGGACAGTCGGTTTACGTTGGAATCCAGCATCACTTTTAAATATATCTAATAACAACACACTTTCTGATTTGCAATTGGAAGCATACCTTACTAATCGACTCGGCTCTTCTCCTTTTAGTAGTTTAAGAGTTCGTGCTGATAATGAAACTGCGATTGGTGTTGGTTTGGTTTTACCACTTCAGTTTTAAATCGAAGGAAGAAGGCTGGATTTGAGATGGGGATTTAAACCCCAACACATTCACACGTAAGCCGCAGCGAGCGCGTGCGGAATTTAACCCATATGTTTAAGTTAAATCCAAACATATCAAGTCCGTTTAATTACTAAGTAAGTCCTATATGTAATCAAAAATTATACAAATTACAGCATTTCACGCTAATTTTCAGAGCAAAGCCATCTAATTTTAAACAATCATATAAATGTATTAAGTAGTTCAGCACAAATAAACCGCGAGCGATGTAACAAAATGCAAATCACCTTCAAAAGCCTGCTTTAGCAGAGCATTTCCCACAGGACATACTTTGATTTTTTAACACTTGCTGATTTAAAGAATAAAAATATACTTTAATTATTCAGTATCTTTGGCAAAATATTTCACGATCGAGGCATATTTATTATGTCGTATATGATACTATTTACCATTCTATTCAAAGTTAAGTTATATTAAGAGCATATTTTTTTGTAATGCAATTAATAACTTTTTAAAATGCCAAAATTTACAGAAAAAAGGTATTACTGTGGTACATGTCGTCAACAAGTACTGATAAGATTTGAGACGCAGCAAGCTATAGTTGGTAATCCAAAAGCTTGTACAAAAGAGTGTGCTTTTGGGCTGATGATTGTTGGTGTGAAAGATATTCTCGATCAAGAGATGTTTGAAATGATGAAAAATTGTGATTGGTAGGCTACTTAATGTGCAATATCAGGGAAAGGGTAGCGTAACGCACCAAAATTCTGATTAGTGGTGAGTAACGACGTAATATCTAACACACTCTATAATTAATAGAACTAGGTTACGTGCCTCGCCTCAAGTGTTCCCATAGAATTTGTTTAAGAAGAAAAAAATACGCAGGGTGCTCGTCAACTCTAAGATAAGCCAATTTACATTCTCTAATATAAGGCGGGTTTATTTGTGCCGACTTACTTAAAACAGTATTAATACTTCAAAGGTATTTTCAAGAATTTAGAAATAGTTTTCGCGATTCTAAAAGATTTTCGTGGTGTTGCAAAATAACCGATATCGATATACTTCTGAGATTTTAAATATAATCTAACTCGATAATTGTGATCGTCATTGCTGTTAAAACTAATTTTTTTAATACTAATAAATCTAGTTTTTGTTAAATGATATTCATTTGCATATACTTTACCAGTAAATAAATGTCTACGTTTGTGAATAATTTTATTCACACTCATATTTATTGCAAAATAATTAGATTCACTTGTATCAAAACGAATTAATAATATACCAGGAATCAGCAAACAAAGAGTAAATATTACTAAAAACAACTTGATTCTGATATTACTTGAACTGGACAGAATCCAAAAAAATCCTGCCATGATAAATAAATTTATAATCAGTAAACGAAAAGAATATTTTCTGCGATTCCTTACATGTTCTAAATCACTTAATATTAGTAGACTAACCGTTTTTTTTACAACTTTCATTGACAATTAGCCTGTTTATGCTCCTAAATATTTTTTTGAGTTATATTGCGTAAGTCCTGTACCTTTAAAAATAATACTTAAAATTATACTGTTAGTTTGATACTTGGGATACTTAATAAATCATTTTGTAGAATATGAGGGAATACTTACGTTAAAATACTAATAATTCCGATATTTTCAGGTATTTTAACTCACCATCTGTGAAACGGAATAACCACTCATTATTAATGGGATAAATAATGAGTGGTTATTAATAGCGATAAACTTTGAGTGACTGTTGATATTAGTATTTAACTTTATACATCGATAGTTTCTAATTTAGCCCAAGTTAGAGTTCCAACAATTCCATCCACGGTTAAACCATAGTATTTTTGAAACTTCTTGACAGCTGATTCTGTATTCACACCAAATTCTCCATCAACTACCAGAGAGCCAAATCCAATACCATTTAACCGTCTTTGTAGATATTCAACATCTTCACCTTTGCTACCAAAACACAAAACAGGACGGGAATTTGTATCATTTTCGTTAGCATCAATTGTATCTACTACAGCCCAAGTTTGGGAACCAACAATTCCATCAATGGTTAAAGTATATTCTTTTTGAAAAGCCATGACAGCTTCTTTTGTTTGTTTTCCGAATACTCCGTCAACTACTAAGCTATTATCGGCAACAGTTGCATTCAAAACTTGTTGTAAATCTTTTACATCATCACCAGTGCTACCTTCGCTGAGAGTGGGACGATTAGTGGTAGTTTGAGTTGTATAAGACATGATTTTCTCCTAATTGAATAATTTGTTTTCTTGTTATTTATTTCAACAACTTAAGTATCATTAAATTTCAGGAGGAAATCATTGCTAATTGCAGACAAACTCTGTTGTAATTTTTTACCATTAACTATTGCACTTTTCGGTAATGAGTCAACCGCTACCCTACGGGAACCCCTTCGGGGAACGGGGAAGTCAAAAAAAGAATATAAATCAAAAACCCTGAATTCTTACAGCAGAAGTCAGGGTTATTATTAATATGTATATAAAGATGCTGATTTAAGGATAAAAATTTAATCTTTGCTGAAACGTTGTTCTAAACTATTCCAAGTTGCGGCTCCAACTATACCATCAACAACTAAGTGACTATCTTCTTGATATTGTTTAACAAAAACTTCAGTTTTATCGCTAAAGATATCATCAACAACTAAGTAAGTCGGCACAAATAAATCAAGCTACATTACAGAATCTAAATTACCCTCAAAGCCTTATTCCTATTGCCTTTTGCCGGCTTGCCTATTGCCTTATCCCAATTACTATTTTCAATGCCAACCTACTTAGTATGGTAATTATTGACCATTAAGTATTGCACTTTTCGGTAATTTTCCTACCTTCCAAGAGAGTTCGCAAATTACCCCTCCCTTGGGTAAAGGCTCCCGACGAAATTCTCCTCCCAATCTTTTCGCTAATAAATGGCTGTGTTTTGTACCTTCTTGCTCCTTTCCTGGCTTTAAACCACAGCCATTATCCTGCACCTTAAGAATATAATTATTTTGACGTTCTTCCCCCGTAACCACAATTCGAGTTACACCACGAGCATGTTTACCTACATTACACAAAGCTTCCTCCAACCACAAACACAAGTCGCGTTTCATTTCCAAGGTTAGAGAAGGTTGAGTAATGGGTGCGAAATTCCGCACCTTGACTCGAATAGTTTGGAAGCAAGGAAGATTGCGCTTAAGAGTTAGGGAATATACTTCGTGTAGTAAATTATGCAAGGGAAGATTTAGATCTATATAACTTCCTTCCCCCAAGCGAAGAGAATTTTCAGAATTAGCAGATTCTAAAGTTTCTGGCGAACTTACTGACTTACTAGCTGTATTATTTTCTTCAGTAAGGCTGCGTCCCACTGCGCGAATTTCGCTATTGAGTTCGTTCAAACGCTGTAAAAATTTTGTTAAATTCTGCTCCTTTTGTACATCTCTTTGCAGTAGCGCTAGGGTTTGCAGTGGCCCGTTATGAATTTGGGTAAAGGCTTGTTCCATCGCCTTGTGCCGAATACTTTGCCGCTCTATGATTTGAGCATAGTACTGGAGACGTTCGGTATACAAGCTTTCAACCATTGACTGGAGACGATTATGCAAAAAAATCAATGCAGTTTGCGTCCCCATTACTGGCCCAAAGGACATGAGTAAATCTAGTCCTCGTAGGGAGTATAGTTCTTTTGGGTTAAAAATAAAGTAGGTCAAAATAGGTCCAGCAACACCTATCCAGAGCAGTATAGTTGCCAAGAACAATCGTTGAGGACGCACAGTTATCAACATAAACGTCATCAACATCAACGATACTGAGGATATAGGTGGTAAATTATCTACAAGACTGATGTTAGATGAGCTGAATGCCTTCAGAGAGTAAAACCAACAAGGCACCACAATAAACATTACACCTTGAAGTATACCCAGATTTATTACTTGTTGCAAGCTCTGGGGTTTTGTACAAAGACGTACCAGTAATATTAAAGATGTAATTGCGGATAGGGGAGGAATAATTAAATGAAGCGGGTAAGTATTGGGTTCCAATCCGTGGACAATAGTGGCAATAGTTGCACCCACAAACATTAACATCAAAACAGCTAGAATCACTCGACGCTTTAGTTTACTTTGGGGAGCTAAAATGGTAGACATAATATCCTAAATCAATATAGTAAACCTCTTTGTCAACATATTGTATAGTTTTAAACTACTTTCATTAATTTTTACTGTCATTTAAATTTTCAACATCCACAAGAATAGAATGGTAAACATCACGTAAATACTCTAATAATTCTTGTTGGGGTATTTCATGAATTTCAACTTTTCTGATGAGAAACGCCAAGGTTTGCATCGGACCATTGTGAATTTCTGTAAATATCTTTTCTGTTAACTGTTGCTTCGACTGGAGTTGTTGTAATAAATGACGTTTTTGTCGCCACAGACGTAAGTAAAAATAGAAAATATACAGGATTATTCCCATTGTTAACAATACAATTAGCCCTTGTAAAATCATCCCCATTGTATCCATCTTCGTTTTATCCCTCGTCCCCATACAAAAACAGAAACAGGTGCAGTCCTATCTGGGCTACACCTTTTTGAATAATAAGCTTTAATCCCGTGAGAATGTACCGGCATCAGATGAAATATGCTGTAATTTCAGTTCTAGCATTCAGTACACCACTGCACTCGTTTAGTCACAAAACCCTGGTTGGTGCCGTACACTGATTGTCTCATTATTTCGTTTAACAATTAGTGAGTGTACGAGCACCCTACGAGGAAAATGTGCTGGTTGCGTAAGTCCTAATTGCTATTAATACTTCACGTTACTGGATGTAGTTTTCCTCGAATGTCTCCATAAAAGGTTTGAGCTTTAGTGTGTAAATTAAAATAAAGTTCGCCTTTTTGGGCAATGTATTTCATTCCTGCAATTGTTTTGACATTATCAGGTATACCCGGAACGATTGGACATCCGGCAGTAAAAGCACCTACAATCCCACGTCCAGAATTAGATACTTTTTCAATATCTTCATTTCTAAGTTCTACTTCAAAAGTACCATCTGCAAAATTTTTCTGGATATTAGAAGAATTAGCAAAATCAATTAGTATAGGACCAAGTTGATCTGGTCTACCGCAATGAA
>JBCCSG010000302.1:0-9195 GCA_039200565.1 Cyanobacteria bacterium P01_D01_bin.50
CTAGTTCTTTCGCGGAAGCTCTCATCGATAGTTTGAATTGTGCGGTCTGTGAGAAAATCAATTATAGCTAAGCGAATGGTATCCGCAGGTAAAACAACTTGCAGCAACCAGTCAGCTAAACGGGAAGCTTGAACCTCAGTAAGTTGAAATTCTAATAGTATTTGGTCAAATATTTGGTCAATTTGCGCTTCTAAAAAATCTTCTCGTCGCGCTAAAACTTTAAGGAGGCGGGGTAAAGATTCCCCAAGCAAATCCTTGAGAATTCCTGCTAAGATTTTAGTAGTTTTTTGGTCGCTATCATCTTTAATTTGGTCGATCGCCATTTGCAACAACCAAAGAATTCCTGACTCTACTCGTTTTCTTTCTAACAAGCGTCGTGCCAGATTCTGCAATTCTTCTGGTGTGAGCAGCGACTGCATGATCGTTTTAGAAACGTTTTTAGCTAAACGCTCTTGATTTCGGGGTATCAATCCCGGTGTAAATGGAAGCTTTTTTCCACCAATATAAATTGCCCGGTAAGGGCGGAATAGCATTTTTATGGCTAAATCGTTAGTGAAATAACCGATAATTCCACCTGCGACGGGGGGAGTAATATACAACCAGAGATTAGAAAAATCCACGAACTTAAATTTGTTAATTGTTAGTTATTAGTTGTAAGTGGTTAGTGGTTAGTTGTTAGGATTTAATAATCAACAGATTAACTACGAAAAATAGTTGTAAAGAATGATAAATTTTTACATCATAAGGAGTAATGAAAATAAATGATAACTTTTAAATCTTGAATACTAACCACTGACAACTAACCACTTACTCTTAACTTTTTAGTTTTTTGTGACTACCAGTACTCCCATCATACCGTTTGCTATGGGATAATGTAGCGCATTTGCAAAACCAACTTCACCAGCGATCTTGACTTGCTCTCTACCAGAGGGAAAGCGTTCTAAACTAGGATTAATATAAGCGTATTCCTCTTTTAAGCCCATTTGAGAAGCTGTGGGAACCACCAGGTTATCCAAATACCATTGCTGAAAAGCACGCATCATACTATTTTCGGGACGATGAAAGTCTAAGATTGCTGCCTTTGCTCCCGTTTTCAAAACTCGATGCAATTCTTTCAAGCAACAGGAAATATCTGTAACATTTCTTAACCCATAACCCATTGTAGCGGCATCAAATTGACAATTGTCGAAAGGTAGTTGTAGTACATCAGCTTCGAGCCAAGTAATTGAGGGAGTTGGGTAGGGGACTTTACTCCTTTGCTTAGCAACTTCTAATAACTCCGAGGAAAAATCTACAGCGTATACCTTGCCAGTAATTCCGATCCTACGCGCCATACTCAAAGCCAAATCGCCACTACCACAACATAAATCGAGGCAAGTATCACCCATCTTAGCTGCGCTCCATTTTACCGTCATTTCCTTCCATATCCGGTGTTGTCCAAGACTCAATCGATCGTTCAATTGGTCGTAAACTGGCGCAATACGGTCAAAAATGGAGCGAATTTCAGACATATCAGTTACTAGGGAGCAGTGAGCATTTTTCCTCTTCTATTATCAGCTATTAGTTACTGAGGGAAACGACTATTTTGTTAACTGGTAACTACTCGCTGTTAACTGATTAATCATAATGGGTACAATTAAGTAGAAATGTTAATATTTGTGCAGAGAAGTGAATCAACTTAATTTCATCTTCTCGTAAAGTACAGGGTTTTTTCCATTGTAGCGATAGCACTGCGGTAACTTGATTTGCGTGAATGATCGGCATAACCAAATGTGCTTTTGTATTAGTGTTTGAATAATGAGGGACTTCTTTGAATTGCGGGTCTTTAGTTGTATTTACGCAAACCTTTATTTGTTTAGTTGTAATAGCTTCTTCGGTTAAAGGATCTTTATCTAACCAATTGTCTAGTATTTCATCTTGACTAAAAGTACCACTAGTGGAAGTCAAGCTATTGTTTTCTACTAATTGAAGGATGCAACTATTAGCAGTAAAAGTTTTTCCATAGATAGCAGCAATTGGTGAGAGACTTTCCTCCACACTCGAAACTGTCTTCGTAACCTGTACCGACGAAGTTAATAAGGCCATTTGCGAATTTGCACGGCGCAATTCTTCAGTACGCTGCTTTAATAAATCATAGGTTTGAGCGGCACGTTGTACAACTCCCTTGAGTTCTTCAGGGTCCCAAGGTTTGGTAATATATCTGTAGACTTGTCCGGCATTAATAGCATCAACAAGATCCTCAATATCGGTAAAACCAGTTAAAATTATTCGTACCGTATCGGGAAATTGAGGCAAGGTTTTACTCAGAAATTCAGTCCCTTTCATCTCTGGCATTCTTTGATCGGAGATAATTACGGCAACTTCTCCTTCGTCAGCCAAAACTTGTAGAGCATTGTTACCGCTATCTGCTTTCAAAACTTGAAAGTCACGGCGAAATGTTCGATACAACAAATCCAGATTATCTGGTTCATCGTCTACTACTAAGATTTTTTGTTTTTTACGTCTTTCTGAAGTCATTAATTGGTTAAGAATGTTATTTAGCTCGGGGATTAGATTAGTCATATACTTATTCCTTAACATCATATGTGCTTTTTTATATTTGATACAAATCTAAAGAGGTAAATTGTTTTTCTATAAATGTTTTGATGACTGATTAAAAAAAGCTATTCTATAATTCAAGTGCTTTCGTATTATCCGATAAAATACGATGTTAAAATAGAACATAGTCTGGTGGATTATTCCTTAATAACTCATAATTTTTATTGGCGGTAGAGTATTCACCTCAATATAATGGTCTATTTTTTTTACTTTCTGCACGAGGTACAATAAATTCTGTAACTATATGTTTTCTATAGTTAGATAGTTTACCGTTACAGCATAAAATAACTTTTACTGCTGCACGTTCTCCCTTAGTTATGACAGATTTACCACCCAAGGCTCAAAATCCTGAAAATCAACCAAATCGAGAATTAGCCCAAGAATTATTCAGAAAACTAAGGCAAAAAGAAGGAAAATGGGTGGAATGGGGACAAGCTTGTGCTTATCTACAAAAAGCTGGTTACAATCCTCAAGAAATTTTTGAAGCTACAGGTTTTGAACCAATTCAGCAAAATCAAGTTATTGTTGGCTCTCAAGTTTACAATTCTTTAGTTAAAGGTGGGGCTTCAGAGGAAGTACAATCCCATTATTCGCAACGAGGAAGCGATGTCTTATACGAGCTGCGCTTGCTTACCGAAGAAGAGCGTGCAAGCGCTGCCGAGCTTACCTTGAAGCATAAAGTAGATGCGGATGAAGTTAAGGAAGTAGCCAGAGCAATCAAAGATTTTTCCCGCTTGCGTAATTTACCTGAAGGGTTTTCCGCACACCCCGGAGATGCAATTGCTTATCAAACTTGGAAACAAGCGCGACAAAAATCCGATTTACAAATGCGATCGCGTTTTATCGCTAAGGGTTTAAAGTTTGCTCATACGGATACGGCACGGAAAAAAATCGAACAGTTATTGACTGATTTTACTGTTGTACCTCAACGCCCTGCGCCGCTTTTACCCTTCTACCGTTTGGAATCCGATGCGGAAATGTCTCGTGTAGTTCCGGTGGTGGGTGAGTTACCGCTAACAGCAGATGATTTGAAAGCAGTCCCCATTATTACAGAAGAGGGGCCATTTAATATGGTGAAATTTAAGGGAGAAGCTGCGTGGGTACCGTTACCGGGTTGGCAAGTAGTATTAAATGCCGAAGTTCCGGTGGTAATATTATGTAGAAATGATAAGTTTCCCAATCAAGAGCAAAATGTTCCACAACAAGTAATGGTAGCTATAGATCGTGCTCAAAGAAAATGGGATTCTGGCAGTTATTTTGTGGTGGATAATTCCGGAGAATTAGATTTTCAATGGTTTGAAACTGAACCCGATGTTGAGTTATTGGGAAGAGTAATTGTAATTGTCAAGCCGAAGAAGATTTTGGATGAGGAGTTTACTAAAGATTCTTGGCAAATTGATGAGTAAAAAGTTAGGAGTTAGGAGTTAGGAGTTAGGAGTTAGGAGTTAGGAGTTTTGAATGCCAGAATTCTCCCGCTCTCCCTGTCTTCTAATTTTACTGTTGTGGAACTCGATCAAATTTACAATCATTTGTAGTTTCGCATTTTACTTGAACTAGTACGCCGATTTGATCGTTGTTTTCAGGGGTGATTTTGCGATCGCCATCTCGATCAAATTCGATTTTTCCTGCTGCACCTTGAGCGAAAAAATCCTCTGCGGATAAAACCTTTTGAAGCTCTTGTGCGGTTGGATTTTTACCATTCCTTATGATGCGTCGCAAACCTTCCACAATTGCTATTGTCGCATCATATGACATTGCAGTATGCCAGCTGACTTGAGTATTCCAAAGTTCTAAAGCATCCCTTTCAAATTCGCTTTGATTGGATTGACTATTAAACCAAGGAACTGCAACTACAAGATTTCTGACCTTTTCGCCTTTTTGTTCTACTGTTTTTCTGTAAAGGGAATCTCCACCTAAAAGTGTTAGATCAAAATCATTATAGGTATTTAACATATTTAAAACCTTATTCCAGTTTTGACTAGTTGCAGGAACAAGCATCAGTATGCTTACTTCTTCTTTAGCGTTTTTAACACATTTTTCTAGATTCAGATTATTATCAAGAGCACACTCTGAAAAAATAATCAATTCACCATTTCTTGATTTTAGTTGATTTTCTAATTCTTTACGAAAATTGTCGCTATATGGTTTACTCGAATTATAGGCAATCGCTGCTTTTTTATTGCCAAGTTTATTCACCATATAATTTACTAAATTTTGACTTGCAATCTCATCATTCGTGGGTGTACGGAAAACATATTTATTCAAATTAAGTCCATAGCCTTTATTCTCCGAATTTCTAACAGCAGTACTACCGGGAGAAATCACAACCATTTTGTTTTTATAAACTTTTCCAGCGCTTTCAGTAGCGCCGCTAGAATAATGACCAACTACCGCTAGAATATCTTTCTCATTCACTAATTTTGTTGCGACTTGTGAAGATTTAGTAGGGTTATTATTGTCATCAACAATAATTATTTGCAACATTCTGCCTTCAATTCCACACTGCAAGTTAGTTTTGTTCTGAGCTTGGGCAACTCCTCGCAATATTTCTTGATTAATTTCGTTGTTTAAATTAGCAATGCTAGGAGCAATAACAGCAATTTTCAGAGGATTTGGCTCGTTAATATTACAAACTTTTCCATTAGCTGTAATTGGAACTGGAAGCTTATGCATTTTAGAAGGCTTCATTGCCACAGCATTATTAAGATAAATTAGTGTTTCTGGATCGTTTTTATTTTGTTTAAGAGATTCTTCAAAGTTTACAATAGATGTTGGATAATTCCCTTCATTAAAAGCTTTTTGACCGTCTCTTTTCCATTGATTGGAGTTAGAGGTAATGAGAATTTTTTCTCCCCAACTAAAGTTTTCTCCTAAATCTTTTAAGTTAGTTTCTGTTCCATTTATAGGAGAACTTATACTTTGTGAATGTGTTAATGTTTGTTTTGGCTGAGAGTTATCACGCTCTTGAATTACCCTAGGAAAAAAAAATGCGATCGCCGCAACAATGCTGAAGGTAATTCCCGCTAAAAACGCTATTTTATTGTCAAAGATTGACTTTTTAGCCCAAACAAAAGGACGTGCGGCGGGATTTTGACAAATTACAGGTAGCCAAGAAGCACATGGAAATTTATCTTCCATCCATTCGAGACGTTGACGTGCATTTCGTACCGCTAAATAGAAAGAATGTCCCTGGGAAAATTTTTCTAAAAAATATTGTAGAAACTTTCGCGCTACTTCATCGGGTACAGGCTCTCGCATGACAATCATTTGGGGAACTTTGACACCAATTAATTCATTTGCCAAACCCAAACCATCGCAGGAATTAAAAATTGCTAATTTTAAACCATTTTGAACCGCTATTCTTAAAGCATTTCTTAATCTTGTTAGAGAAATAGTCTCAGTGTCGTTAATTTGAATTTCTCCGCTATGAAATTCCTCTCCAGAAGAACTATGTCCCGCAAAAAATAGTATATCCCAATGTTGCTCCCACAAACTCCTACTGAGTTCATCTCTCTGCGGTTGCTCTAACCAAGTAACTGTTGCTCCCCGACGACGTAATTTCGTCATTAAATCTTTATCTGAAGTTAAATCTAATCCTTCACTACCGCCAAATATAGCCAAGATTTTTACAGGGCGTTTTAGAGATTCACTCGGAGGTGCATATTCTGCACTCAAAGCAAATTCAGCTTGGGGGCGGTTGTTAAATAATTGCCATAAATGCCAAGGAAGTTTTTTCAAATAAATATTATGAGTATCAATAATTACTCTTATTGTTTCCTTTGGATGTGTTTTTTCTTCTATTCTTACTTGTAATTTTTCCCAGGAAAGTTGAGTAAACCACTGTTTTAAGGAGGTTTCAAATCTTTCTCTCGCAAATTTTTCATCATCAATGACACAAAGATGAGTCACTTGAGATTCAGGTATATTGATTTGTCTAGTTTTACCCAAATTACGATATTTAGTTTGCCAATCTTCATAAAAGCGAGGAATATCAGGTGCTGGAGTCAGCGTAACCTTGATTTTATGGTGTATTTTACCATCTTCACCAATTTCTAGTCTTACGGGAAAACCTTGTTCAAAACTGCCTTCGTCAATATTTAATACAACTAATTTACTCATGGCGGTTGAGGAGATCGGTTTTTTAAAATTTAGTTTAATTTATTACAGTAATTATATTGAAAAATATTACATATACGAATATTCCATTTTACGATAAGACTTTTGAAATATTACGTTGTCTCCATGACAAATGTAGAGACATTACAATGTAACCTCTCTACACGGGGGAAATATAAACATTTTCAGTTGTACATTCGCAAACCCCACTCACGAAGCGAGAGGAGAGGCTTTGAATCTCAAAGAGAATTAAACAGCAAAGCTTTCAGTAAGGGAGGCATCCCCTAAAGCAACCCGAATATTAAATCTATCTCCTAATTCGGCAGTGAATTTAAATTGAATATAGTTATCTTGACTTCTGGCTTGTACTGTAAAAAAGGTGTTTCCTGTTGCATCTAAGCCGCTAAGTTGTAATCCTTGGGGAAGATGAGTGCGATCGCTTAGGGGATATGCTCTAATTAAAATCGCCATGGTTTCGTCAGGTTTGGGTAAAATTGCAACCATTAAGGCAACAGCATTTTTACCAAAGTGCATGCCGAAATCAATCGCTTTTCTTACACCAGCTGCGGGATTTTCTGGATTTATTTCCCATAGCAATTCAGCGGCTTTCCAGCGAATTTCTTCGTTATTGGTATTTTTTAATAAATGAATTAAAGCTTTTTCGGAATCTGAATCAACTTGATTTATCTCATTTTGAGTAGAATATAATTGCGCTACAGCATCTTTGTTGTTGTCAGATTTTGAATTTTCAGAAGAAATATTCGCGAATACAAAAAGAGGCTTGCTTGCTTGTTCCCCGATTATTTCTTCAACATTTCGCCAACCCTCGTCAATAATATTTTCCAACCATTGATTTAACTGGACTACGGTTTGATGAGAATGTAAGGTTTCAAGTAAGTTATCCAAAGATTCCAACTCTTCAATATTAATTCTAGTGTTGTTGACTTGCGGTAAAAATCCTAATAACTTCCCTTGTTTATAGTCTTCATCAAACTGCACTACAACATAACCGATGCGGTTATTTCTCACATCTTCGGGAAAGTAACAAGTATCTGAGCCTATCTTTATCGAACGACATTCCAATTGTCCCTTTCCTGGTAAATTTAAATCAGCAATATTAATACTGACTCTAGCAACAGCATTCCAACTATGACTCTGTTGTAATGAAGTCTCTAGATCTAACATTTGTAAATAGTTATTAGTTACCAATACTGCTAAAGTATTATGGTAGACTTGCTCTATTTTTTCAGGATTAAATTGTTCTTGGGCAAATAGCCTTGCTTTACTTCGGTTGGCTTCAGTAATGGGAATGGAAATAGTTAGTTTTTCGGTTGATAAACTCATAAGTAATTACTCTAGGATAATCTTTGCTATGTATCTATATATCCTTGCGCTCTGCCAAAAGCCAGCAGACAAGGAAGACATTTGTGGTTGTAAAAATGATTGAGAGTGCTTTCTCTTTTCTCAAACTTTTCGGCTAATTCACGCCAAGTTTTGGCATTTGGAGGTAATTTGTATTTCAGCAACACTTGACAGTTAATATGGGGAGATGAACGAACGTGAAGATGGCGTAATTCACTACCCTGTGTTTCAATCCATTCTAGAGTTTCTTCTAAAATCGGTGGCACTTTATCTGGTGCAGCTAAATTATCTATTGGATCTATGGAATTAGATTCTTCATCTTTGGACTTAGTTACCCTAGTTTTCTTCTCTTTAGCTATTTCTTGACGAATGTCTAATAGCCTAAATTTCAGATGAGCGTTAAACCAAGTCAGTACATTCGCTTGAGACGCATCGTAATTATGAATATTTTTGCAAAACCAAAACCAAGTTTTCTGCAATGCATCTTCATAATATTGTGGTATTATGTCCCCACCCTGCCAAATTTTCCCAGATTGCTGCATCTGATAAATCAACCGATTTAACAACCGTTGGCGCTTTAAACTACCATTTGGATATCGACGCATTTCTGCTACTAGCTTATCTAATTGTTCGTATAAATCTTCAGAATATGTCATATGCTGATATGTAACTGAAAAACGATTGAGATATCGGGGCTTGTTTTACCACAGTTGCTCCATGATTTTGAATTTTCCGCTTTATTTGGTTATCTGGTGTAATTCCAAAATCCGACGATATCTTTACAAAACTTTACATTTTTTTATATAAATTGCAATTCAGTTTTCTGCAAATAATTTGTATTTTGAAATACAATTACTCATCAAAATAATCATAGGTGAGTATAGGGAGGGGGTAGAGGGGGTAGAGGGAGATGGGGAGAATAAAATTCTTAATTCTCAACTCCTCACTACTCACCATTCACCACTCACTACTCACCATTCACCACTCACTACTCACCACTCACCACTCACTACTCACTAACCTCAACCCGTCAATTTTGGCTTGTGACTAGCTATTGCATCGATAAAGTTGATAAGGAATTCCAATGCGATAATGTTGATTAACATCAATATTGCAAGA
>JBCCSG010000303.1:0-9011 GCA_039200565.1 Cyanobacteria bacterium P01_D01_bin.50
TATCGCATCGAGAGAAGAAGATGGTAAGTCTAGAAACTCTGATAAATCTGATTCTTCAACAGAACCACCAGAATCGCTAAAACCAGTAGTAATCAAAGCTTGGGATTCTCCGTCAGTAGGAGCAATGCCAATTTCTTTTGTCTCGATGCTGGTATCACCAATAGTTCGCCAATTATTGAAATTTCCTTCAAAACTACCGTTGTTGATAGAGCTACCCACTAGAAAAGATTCTAATTTTGAAGACTCATCTTGTCTTTCTTCAGATATCTCTTCTAGAGCTGGAGCCATAATTACATCATCCATTTTCAGTCCTCCGATTGAGTTATGAGTAGGTTTCTTGCGAAACCATTCACATGCTAATTCATGAATTATCGGATTTTTTTGAATATAAAAAAATCGAATATTAAATATCCTTTATTTTTTCTTGTTTTCAACAATAACTAATAACAAAATTATCTTGAAACTTTGAATTAACGGTAGTTTCAGTCACAATAATTATGTGAAAAAAATCAAACCAAATCTAAAATTATGGGAATTATGTTCTATAAATTTGTTATCAATGAAATTGCTCAACCCTTTAGTACTTGAATTTTTGAGATAAATGATTCAATGGTTTTTACCCAGGAAGTAACCATTGGTGAGAAAATATAAAAGCATCTGCAAGTTTTTCTGAGAAGGCACTAAATTATGGGTAAACCGACTGTTTTTATCGATGGCGCAGAAGGTACTACAGGGTTGCAAATTCACTCGCGTTTAAATCAACGCCACGATCTTGAAATTGCCAGCATACCGCAAGAAAAACGCAAAGACGCTCAAGCGCGATCGCACTTCATCAACTCCGCTGACGTTGCAATTCTCTGTTTACCCGACGATGCAGCTAGAGAAGCCGTAAATTTTTTGACTAACCCTAACGTAAAAATACTAGATGCAAGTTCCGCTCATCGCGTTGCAAATGCTTGGATATATGGCTTTCCCGAATTAGAAGAGAAGCGTAGAGAGGAAATTAGAAACGCTAAACGAGTCAGTAATCCCGGATGTTATCCTACGGGTTTTTTAGCCTGCATGCGCCCTTTAGTGGCAGCTGGTATTATCCCGAATGATTTTCCGGTGACAATTAATGCCATTTCCGGATATTCGGGGGGAGGAAGAAAACTGATGGAGGAATATCAAAGTATTTCTCCAGAAAAATCAAATAATTATGCTTACGGAATCTATGGTTTAAATTTCGGACACAAACACGTCAAAGAAATGCACAAGCATTCGGGTTTGCAATCTCCACCGTTGTTTGTTCCTGCTGTGGGTAATTTTGAAAAAGGAATGTTGGTACAAATTCCCTTACCTTTACATGCGTTGCAAAATAAGCCTAGTGGTAAATTAATTCATCAAATACTCGAAGAATATTATCAAAACGAAAAATATATTTCTGTTGTATCTTTGAATGATGAAAGTTCTCTACGAAAAGGTAAGTTTCTTGAATCACAAGCAGCAAATAATACTAATTTAGTACAAGTATTTGTATTCGCGAATGATGAGACGAAAGAAGCTTTATTAGTAGCGCGATTGGATAATTTAGGAAAAGGTGCTTCTGGTGCAGCGGTGCAGAATTTAAATATTATGCTGGGTTTAGATGAGGATTTGGGACTTTCTTGAAATTGAATATTTTAGTATATGGCAAAATTAATAGTTTACAATATGGACCAAAATTTAGGTTTTACCACAGTTGTAATTCCCGTTTTCGTCACCCAACATTGGTATTTTACATAATCAAACGGCTTTTTATCTCAAAGCAGCACTACCTAATAAACGCAGCAGAGTTATAAGTAATGTGCAATATTATCTGTGATATAAGCGATTATTACTTATTCTTTATTGGGAAAATCGCTGATTTACTAGTTAATACCTCAAGATGTGATAAGCACCCCAAAAACTTGCTTTTCAAAGAGTTTTGAAGTTGAAGCTTGGATGTAAATTAAGTAGCTCGGTGTTGAAAATAGTAATTAGAAATAGTGAATAGTGAGTAGTGAATAGCGAAAAGTGCGGTCTTGGGGTCTCCCCAAGTGGAGCAACTTTTCAAGAGAGTGAGTAGTAACAAGGCTTTCAAATAAATTTACATTATGTAATATAGTTCGGTTTATTTGTGCCGACTTACTTAACTCTAAATAAAAATAATTATAAAAAATTGGGGTGAAAGGCGATCGCTTTTCACCCCGCTTTTTTTATAGAAAAATACTCAGTAAAAATGCCTTGTGATAGTTGGGGTGCTCAATGTTGGTTATGCAACAATATAAGGTTAATATTTAGTTAAATTCCAATAATTTTTGCTTTGGAGAAAATATTATGACCTTTCGCATTTTATGCTTAGACGGTGGTGGTATTAGAGGTGTTATGCCCGCTCGTATTCTTCAGAAGGTGGAGCAGAAATTAGGTAGCCCTTTAAAAGATCACTTCGATCTAATAGCTGGTACCTCAACGGGATCTATATTAGCTGCTGGAATTGCACTGGAGAAAAGCCCTGAACAATTGCTCAATCTATATAAGGATAAAGGTTTAAAAATATTTCCTTACCAAAATCTATTTTCTCTCAAGCGATTATCATTAATTTTAAAATATGGTATTTCTGCCCCTAAATTTTCAAATGAAGGTTTAATATCTGTACTTCAGGAACAATTTGGAGATCGAAAACTTGGTGATATTACACATAATTCTGAAGGAGCAATGGATTGCCTGAAAGTTTTAATTCCTAGCTACGATACACAAAGCCGCAATCCTGTCATATTTAAAAGCTGGTGTCACGATCGCTGGTATGCCGATGTACCAGTGTGGGAAATTTGCCTTTGCTCTGCTTCAGCCCCTACTTATTTTCCTGCCCATAAAATTGAAAAAAATGGACAAGAGTATTCTTTGATTGATGGAGGAGTTTGCGCCAATAACCCAGTTTCGTGTGCTTTAGCAGAGGGTATCAAACTATTACGTCAGTCATCGAATCAATCTGCTGCAAATGTGATAGACCAAATTAAAATCATATCTATTGGTACTGGCGATCCTGCATCTTCTATTCCCTGGGAACAAGTTCGAGGTTGGGGACTTATTCAATGGGGTTTGCATATCGCAGATGTATTTATGGATGCACCCCCTGATGTACATAGATATGTTGCCGAACAAATAATTGGTAATGAATCAAACTATATCCGTTTGCAGTTACCCCTTAAGGAATCTTTACTGAACATTGATGATGCTCGGGAAGGTAATTTGCAGGCTCTGTTAAAAGAAACAGATGCCTATATCAACCAACAACAAGAAAGGTTAGATAAATTTTTGGTTAATTGGTAGCCTTTAAATAGTGTTCGGCATAATACACCATATTTAGAAGCTTTATAATGGTGAATTGGTGCGTGACACTACAAGGCTTATTATCACGTTCAAATTAACTCGCTTGTGTCACACACCCTACGGCACCCAATCTATTTCCAACTTGAATCTGAAAGCTTATTGCTTAGATGATTCTTCTGGTGCGGCAATCTCAAGATTTTCCTCAGCAGGAATTAATTGATTTAAAACGTTAACATAGCTTAAAACAGTATTGCGCTGTTTTTCCAAATCAACTGCAACATTAATATTCATTTTAGATATAGCTGTTTGCAATTCTTTTATCTTGTTGATATTCAAAGTACCGTTTAAATCCTCAACTTTACCTAAAGCTACTGCTGCTTCCTGTAAACGAGTATTCGCCATACCAAAATTGCGCTGATCTAAATTCACTGTAGTGTCATACAAGTCGCCACGAGCTTCCATCAAATAAGTACGGTTTCTTTCTGTAATTAACTGTTCCTTTACTCCAGTTAACTGTTTTTTAGCTTGTTCTAACTCTCGTTTGATTGGCTGATCGTCAGAAGAAAATTGAGAACGTCCTTTCCACCATCCAGCACCGTATAAAGCTGCACCTGTAATTGTGGTAAGTACGATACCAATAAGGATTTTCTTTAATGTAGAAAATATAGAGCCTTTTTTGGCTTTATTCGTGTTTTTTATGTCGCCTGATTCACTCATTGCTTTTTTATTTCTCCCTGGCTATCTTTGTTCGTAAAAAATTTATAATATTTCTCTTTAATTATCTCAAGACTATTCCAGAACAACTTTATCAATTATCAATTATCAGTTCAAAATTAAGGCCTCTTTAACATATTTTTTGAGTTTGAAATTTCAATATTACCGTCGGAATTACCATAAATTAACACATCGCTTTACCAAACCCCCAACTCCTTATTACTTATAGCGGGCGTTGGGTAGGTACACCTACTGCACGAGGAAACTTTGCGGGGGTACTTTCTACTTTTCGCAAGTACAAACAATGGCGATCGCTATTAGTCAATGGTGTATTAAATTTTTCTACTGATTCTATGACTCCACCCAATTGTTGCACAGCATTTTCCATGCCGTTCGTTTCTTCTTCCGTCCAATTACCCCGGTAAACTACGGCTAATCCCCCTTTCTTCAATAAGGGTAAAGTATATTCTGCACAAGCGTGAGCCGATGCTACAGCGCGAATTAGGGCTATATCGTAAGTTTCTCGATGCTGAGTATCTCTACCAATTTCTTCGGCCCTACAAGTAGTCGCTTTAACATTATCTAAATTAAGAACCGGCAAAATATTATTTATAAAATTAATTTTCTTCTTCGTAGAATCAACTAGATTAACAGTACAATTACTGATGACTATACTTACAGGTATGCCAGGAAACCCCGCACCCGTGCCAAGATCGATAAAACTAATTCCTTCCTTCTTTTGCTCCTTTACTGAAATCAAAAACTTAATTCCCCGTAAAGAATCCCATAAATGTTTTTCCCAAAAATCTTCAGGGTCGGTAATGCGAGTTAAATTTAACTTACGGTTTCCTTGAATAATTAATTCATAAAGACGTTGAAACCGTGCAAGCTCAGGAGGAGATGGTTTCCAGTTAAGGGTTTCTTCCCAGATATCGATCATCTGGGGTAGACAAGACATAATTGAATCGTTCACAATTGCCGATAGTGAGTTACATTTTAGTTAAAAATAGTACTTTAGATAGTAACTCGATAAAGGTTTAAATTGGAGACTAAGCGCCACTACCAACTACGATTAGAACAAGTCAGCTATACAGAAAAACTGACGGATAACCTGCCAAATCATTCCAAACATAAATTGCCGGAATATCCTATATTGCAAGATATTTCCTTCGATATTTATGAAGGCGATCGCGTTGCTATTGTGGGAGCCTCTGGTGCTGGTAAGTCTTATTTATTACGTCTTTTAAATCGTTTATGCGAACCCACTAGTGGCAAAATTTATCTTGAAAATCGGGAATATCGGCAAATTCCTTATCGTGAATTGCGTCAATCTGTAGTACTCGTAGCTCAAGAGCCAAAATTGTTGGGAATGAGCGTAAGAGAAGCTTTAAGCTATCCATTAGTATTACGAAATTTACCCAAGCATGAAATTCAGCAGCGTTTAAGCTATTGGATGGAACAGCTCAACATTACACAAGATTGGTTGTCACGAACAGAAACTCAGCTTTCAAGTGGACAACGGCAATTGGTAAATATCGCCAGAGGTTTAGTTATCCAACCAAAAATTTTATTGTTGGATGAACCAACCTCTAACTTGGATTTTGGTACCGCTTCGCGCATTATAGAACTTTTAGCTCGGTTACACGAAAAAGATCAAATTACAATTTTAATGGTAAATCACCAGATTGATATAGCCCAAATGTTTTGCACGCGACTTTTGTACTTGCAACAAGGGCGTTTAGTTACAAATCAAACAGCTTCTCAAATAAACTGGAATAATTTGCAAGAAAGCTTGAAACTTGCAGTTGCCAACGATGATTTTGAATTTTAAAAATGGGCAAAAGGCATAGGGTATAAAAATTTTAAAGCAAGAGCGGATAATTCCGGGAGTTCCCTCCGGTGCTACTAAATCCTAACTTGTTTTCCGATTATCTCCCGGAAGCGAGCGTAGAAGGTTGACTTGCAAAATGATTTTTAGGTTGATGTTTGGCTATGGTTGCTGCTGGTTGAGAAATATTTTGAGAAATATTTGCATTTAGCATTTCTAAGTTAAATCGGTATCCTACATTGCGGATGGTTTGAATTAGACTCGGTTGACGCGGATCTAATTCCACTTTTTTCCGCAGCGACAATACATGTGTATCAATAGTGCGCGGATTATCTATAGCATCAGGCCAAGCACGACGCAGTAATTCAGAGCGAGAAAGAGGTACCCCGCCAGCTTGCGCTAAAACATAGAGCAAACTAAATTCTTGGGGTGTTAAATCGATAAATTCACCTTTAAAACGGACTCGGCGCTGTACTAAATCAATTTGTAAAGCTCCGTAATCCAGATAAGCTGGTGCGATAGGAGTGCGCTTGCGGCGTACAAGCGCTTCTACTCGCGCTAAAAATTCTTGCATCCCAAAAGGTTTACTTAAATAATCGTCAGCACCTGCCTTCAAACCTGTGACAACATCCGCTTCATTACTTCGCGCAGAGAGCATTAAAATCAATGGCTGTTGCTGGCGATGTAACCAACGACAAAATTCAATTCCATCACCATCAGGCAAGTCAGCATCAAGAACCACTAATGTTGGTTGATGAGTCAAAAAAGCTTCCCTTGCTTGATAAATGCTAGCAGCTTGGAATACCCTGTAGTCTAGTTGTTGTAAGTGCCAACCTAACAGTGACCTTAAATGGGGATTCCCCTCAATAATTTCAATACAAACCGAACCCACGGTGGCAAAACCCCTCATTCGAGTATGACTTTCAAGGTAACAAAGCCTATAGCTTCGGTTTTGTAACCGTTGTTACTCCAAGTCGCATTTGCTTGACATTTATTACTTTTTTTTAATTAATTAACATATTTCAGCGTTACCTTAATTACAATCGTGTTGGTTACACTCTTAGGAATGGTCAAGGGTTTCCTTAAAAGTTTTTTCTTTAAAAAAATTTTTAAGGGTGGTCGTCAAGATGAATTTAGAATGCCGGAATGAAGAATTTAGAATTATTACCCCATCGATGAATCGAGGGGCCCCTTAACAATGACAGAACTGTTTTTTCTCCAGGGATAAATCCGTGTATCCAGTTTATTTTCCGGTCACAACTGTCACATTTTTTTGTCGGGGAGACAGAAAGCGCTGTAGATTAACTTTAGGCTTTATTGCTGTTGCTGTGAGGCAAACCCATTAGAAATTTATTATCAGAAAAATAAATTTTTAATGTGATTCCTGTGACACTGTGGCTAATTTTTAAAGTCATAATAAGGCTTATAAGCTCACGTATCACAAGAATTTTGTGACACGTATCAGAACGCCGACTGTTTTAAATTTGATATACTTGTTTAAAATACTTGTGAGTAGCTGCTGTTTTATTCATGATATACATTACGTGCAAGCTACAGGGGGTAAGAGACACCATTACGAATCAACATAAGTATTTTACGATAATGAAGACAAGTTAAGTATTGCTGATCGTAAAATCAACAGTACTAATTATTCTATTTGTATAATTTATAATTAATACTGAAAAAAATATAATAATCGCTTATTTGCTCATCACATTTAGCATATAAACGAATAGTATATGTGTAGAGGTCGTGCTAAAAGCTAATTTTTCTCAAGCAAATATTATTCATTTGTCATTGCAGTAATTCATGCCTGTTTAAAAGCGATCCTTCACATTTGGACTTGAATCATTTACAATTCTCATTCCAACCCTCTGATACTTCTTTGATTATGCTCCAAGACACACGAACCATCCGCTACTATCAAAGACTAACTGATGCCTTCGTCGAATTATGGAGTCGCGGTTATCGTACTGAAGACATGCGGATGTACCTAGATGGCTATTTAGCTGCACTGCGGCAGAGTAACGGCATTGAACCTTACTTAATTCATCGTTTAGAAGAGGAAGCTACCCGCTTCTTGTTTGATGCATCTAATTTTGCGGTTACTCAACCAGAGGCGGAACCAGATTACTATTAATGACTAATCCAAGAGCAGTTAATAGCTAATCGCTGCTTAACGCAGATTATTATAGCATACTGTCTGCTAATGTCAAATGCAGCAGTGGTGTGATTTTGTGTAGATGTTTTGTAGCAAGTTAAATAAATTTTCCCCTCACTTGTTTGATTGGTTATCCAAAAAAAATTCGTGAGGGGATTTTTGTGCAGCTAGTTGATGAAATTTGATCTTAAGCTACTCCCCTTTTATCAAAAGGGGGATTTGGGCAACTCATCCGATCGATCGCCCATATTGGCTATATAGTCGGGAGCTAGCCATTTGGGAAGGAGAATTGCTCAAAGCACTTAAGAAGCCATTGCGACTTCAACCATTTGCTGTAATTCACCTTTTTGGTAAAGTTCAATCATAATATCCGAACCACCAATGAATTCGCCATTTATGTAGACTTGGGGAATTGTAGGCCAGTTAGAATAATCTTTGATGCCCTGACGCATTTCTGGATCTTCGAGAATGTCAAAAGTCTCGTAGGGAACTCCTAAAGTGTTGATAATTTGAATAACATTGTTAGAGAAACCGCACATTGGCATTAATTTGCTTCCCTTCATGAAAACCATGATTTTGTTTTTCTGTAGCAAATTATCAATTCTTTCTTTAACTTCTGGTGTCATAATGTTTCCCTTTTCTTATAGAGTGTCGGTTGCCAAGACAAAATTTTTAGTTAGAAGCTAATACTCTTGAATATAAGGTACGTCGTTAGAGAACTTAATTTACTTTCTCAGAGGTAAACCTTAACTCATAACTTAGCTTATGAAGCGGCTGTTGTTTGCCAAGCTTCAGGGGTATATGTTTTGAGAGCTAAAGCGTGAATAGCTTCGCTAGACATAGCTTGTTTTAAAGCACCATACACCAATTGATGTTGCTGCACTAATCTCTTGCCTGCAAACTGCGATGAAACTACACTGACTTGATAATGATCGCCACCACCAGTTAAATCTTGTACTTGTACTTGAGCATCTGGCA
>JBCCSG010000304.1:0-8989 GCA_039200565.1 Cyanobacteria bacterium P01_D01_bin.50
GAGTTAAAAAAAATCAGTGGTCTATTTTAATTGGAACTAACGCGACGTGGTGAGTGTGATTTTGACAAATATTAAAAGTCTTTAGTAATATATTATTGTACAATAAAAAAAACTCACAAGCTAATAAGCATTGTCTTTGGTCGATCCTGTATTTTTTTCAATAAGTATGAATTGTGAAAACTAAGGGCGTTTAGTGAGTCAGCTTGCTCGTTATCATCTTAAAATCGACATGCTACAAATTTTTTCTCTAGTTCTAGCGCCGACGCAAATGTGGCAAGAAGCTTTGCCTTGAACTGCAATGAACCTACAACTAGAAGCCTCTTCAACTTTTGGGTTTTCATTTTAATTTTTTTTAAACCGCCATCGGATTTTAAAATATCCAACGTTCTGTAAATCGCGCCCAAATTCTTGTTGTCCAAGCATCAGTAACGATATTGCCTGTGTAGTCAGCAGTATAATCGAAACCGCTCCAGCTACCGCTTCCCTCAGATATTGCGAAGTAACCAATAGTTTCATTGGTATGTCCGCTATTTTTTAGGGATTCTTGTTCTTCCATACCAACTTGGAAGCCGTTGGTAGTAATATCGCGTTGACGGGTACGTACGAAGTCAGAACCATTAGAGGTTTGGATTTGACTCATTACTACTGGGTTGTTGCCGGAGCCGAAGTCAAGGTTAAAGTTGACATTTTCCCAACCACTAGGATTATTACTAACCAATTGATTACTGTCAGTGGTACCAACTTGCAATTTTGCTCCGTTTGCTAATTCCCAGTTACCTGCTTCCAAGACTATGTAGCTGAGGTCTTCTGGTACATGAATACCATCTTCATTGCTGGGTTCTTGTAATGAAACCTCAAAGCTGTTGCTGGTGACGTTATCTATGCGAACTGCCACGGGAGTGCTTTCGTTATCGGATACAGGTTGAGCGAAAACTACTGGGTTACTGTAGTTACGAGCAAGGTTGATGGTTTGAGCGGTGTGAGTGAGATTACTGATGGCTCCGGTTTCGCCCATTGCATTAGGCATAGCACAAGCACTTAATGAACCACTACCTTCAATTGCCAAGAAGCTGACAGTTTCATCGGTATGATTCATTTCACTATCAAAGCTTGTATCTTCTTCAACCTTGAATTCTATGCTGCCAGGCACGTTGCGGTAACGGATACCAGCTGGATCGGAACCATCATAACTTGCTAAGGAAGCTAATATTTGGGGTTGTTGACTAAAAGGAGCGTGCAAGACAGGTGTCCAAGCATTAGTAACATTATCGGGAGTATAGAGAGCCTGATAATTTAAACCGCTCCAGTTACTGATTGCACTATCTATTGCGAAGTAACCAATAGTTTCATTAGTATGTCCGCTATTTTGCTTGAGTTCTTCTTCTTCCATACCAACTTGGAAGCCGTTAGTACCAATATTGCGCTGGCGGGTACGTACAAAGTCAGCACCATTAGAGGTTTGAATTTGACTCATTACTACTGGGTTGCTGCTGAAGCCAGCATTCAAATAGACATTTTCCCAACCTTGAGTAACCAATTGACTGCTGTTGGTGGTACCAACTTGTAGTTTTGTTCCGTTTGCTAATTCCCATTTACCTGCTTCCAAGACTATGTAGCTGAGGTCTTCTAGTGCATGAATACCATCTTCATTGCTGGGTTCTTGTAATGAAATATCAAAGCTATTGTTGGTGATGTTGTCTAAGCGAACAGCTACGGGAGTGCTTTCGTTATCCGATGCAGGTTGAGCGAAGACTACTGGGTTACTGTAGCTCTGAGAAAGGGTGATGGTTTGAGTGTTGTGATCGACGCTAATAGTTCCAGTTTCGCCGATGTTCTCATCACATTCACCAAAGAGGACATAGCTTTCTCCGGTGGAGCTATCGAAACGAGGTGCGCCGATAATCAGGTCGTCTCCTCCATCAGCGTTGATATCCCCTGCATTACTGACGGATGCACCTGATAAATCATCGGGATTAATACCATTAATTAGAATACCATCGGTGCTACTGCCGCTAGTGAGAGTTGACAAATCAAAATTAGTTGAGCCGATATTACTATCGCCAAACACTACATAGCTTTGTCCTTTGGAGTCATTGGCAACAGGTGCGCCGATAATCACGTCGTCATAGCCATCTTTATTGAAATCCCCGGCACTGCTGACAGATGAACCAGATAAGTCATCAGGGTTAATACCATTAATTGCAAAACCGTAGGTGTTGGGAAAGCCTGACAGGTTTAATGTTGCCGGAAAGGGATTACTACTGTTGCGACCAAAAATCACATGGCTCTGTCCGCTGTTAGAACCATTGGGGTCAGCAACAGGTGTCCCGATAATCATGTCATCAATGCCATCACCGTTGACATCCCCCGCATTATTTACAGGGAAGTCTCGACGAAGGTCAATATTAGGATTAAGTGTAATGCCTTCAATTTTAAAGCCGTTGCTGCCGTTGAGATTTGACAAGTTAATAGTACCAGTACTCCCGATACTACTGTCGCCAAACACCACATAGGTCTCTCCGACTGGATCGATACCGTTGGGATCAAAATTAATTGCTCTAATAGCTAGGTCATCAATACCGTCGTTGTTAATATCTCCCACATTGCTGACAGATGCGCCTGACAAGTCATCGTTACCAATACCATTAATTACGAAACCATCGGTACCGTTAGCGGAAGCTGGCAAGTTAATATTACCAGTATTTCCGATAGAACTGTCGCCAAACACCACATAGCTTTGTCCGGCATTACTTACACTATTGGGGTCGGCAAGAGGTACCCCAATAATCAGGTCATCAAAGCCATCGTTATTAACATCCCCTGCACTGCTTACAGAGTAGCCTGATACGTCATAACCAGTAAAGCCATCCAGTATAAAGCCTTGGCTCGGATTGAGGGTTCCTAAGTCTAAAGAATTCCCCGTGTAGCCGCCAAAGACCACATAGCTTTCTCCGTGAGGATTACCAAACAGACTGGCATTACGAGCATCAGGTGCTCCAATAATAAGGTCATCCTTGCCATCGCCGTTGACATCACCCGCACTGCTTACTGAGTAACCCGATCGACCAAAATTACGAAAACCTGTAATTTTAAAGCCATAGTTCGGAGCGGAGGTAGGGGTGTTAGTGAGATTCGATAAGTCTACATTGCTTACACTGCTTAGGGAATTACTGCCAAACACCACATAGCTTTGTCCGGCGTTACTTACACTATTGGGGTCGGCAAAAGGTGCCCCAATAATAAAGTCATCAATACCATCGCCGTTGAAATCTCCTATACTGCTTACGGAATGGCCTGATTGGTCAGAGGAACTGTTGCCATTAACAACAAAGCCTTCCGGGGAAGGTAAGCCGGATAAATTGATTACGGACATAATTATTTTCCTTTTAGTAATTATTTACTTGAAATGTTTTATCGGAACCTCTGTTAAATCACCTGCGATATAGCTCATATCTTGCGCCTAAAAGTATAAATTATGAAAAGCTTAAAATCAGTGCAATAAAGCTACATTTTTTACTTGACTTTATTAAGCTTTGACAATTGATACTGAGTGATTAAATAACATCAATTATTGTTGGTGCAAAATGTGAATCAATATTGTAGTAGATAGTTTCAAGAAGCTTTTATTGTGTCTCAGGAGTCATAATTATTCCTCTACTTCTATTAATTCAATGTGAACAGTATTCTTGATGGCATTTTGTCGAGACATAAGATGTAAAAGTTGTGCATATCGCCTCAATTCCATTAATACTTTCTCTGATAAATCCAAGATTGAAAATATGGAAAAGTTAAGTATTTTATTGCACATTTATCACTTTTTAAATTTCAATAAATCAGTAAACTTCAGTAAAGTTCAGGTAAATTGTAGGCATTGTTTCATAATATGATTTTGACAAGTAAAAACCTCACCCCCTTCCCCTCTCCGATAACTTGGAGAAGGGTGTCCGTTAGGACGGGGTGAGGTTTTTTTTAGTCTGAGTGGAATAAATTACAGCTACTTCTTTCGCTCTAAATCAAGACTAAGACTATTACTCTTTTTCATTAAAATTGACGGGTTAGGGCAAGCAGGGGGAGCGGGGGGAGCAGAGGAAGCGGGGGAAGAAAAGAATTTTGAGTAAAAATAAACCCATCAAAATTAATGTGGCGGAGTACTATTACTCTTTTTCATTAAAATTGACGGGTTAGGGCAAGCAGGGGGAGCGGGGGGAGCAGGGGGAGCAGGGGGAGAAAAGAATTTTGAGTAAAAATAAACCCGTCATAATTAATGAAAAGCACTACTATTAATTTATCCCATAAAATATGATGGGCAATTTTTAGTCCTATTCATAGGACTTTGTACTATTAGCTTCGGGTTTTCAACCCTGAGCGGGTGTCTGGAAAAACCTATCAAAACTAATGGGACAACCACTTAAATATAAGATACAACCTCACCCTCAATCCCTCTCCTTACTAAGGAGAGGGAAGCCAGAGGCAGGCGTAGTTACATATTTAATTTGATCCACTTACTTACAAGCACCACTAGAGTAAAAGGCGGCCAGTTGCGTAAGTCTTCAGGTACTTATTTATTTTTGTTCTCTAACTTTCGCTTCAGGAGTCTGCTCAATAAAGTTTGAGTAGACAAATTTCTCAAATAATTCTTTAATCTTGGGACGTTTTTTGATTAATTTTGCGTAATCTTCATATACAGATACTTCCCGTTTTTTACGACGTTCCTCTTCTGAATACTTTTCTTTGTCAATTTCTTGCAACCAAGTTGAATGAATAGTTAAGCCAAGATCTAACTGTGGTGAACGCAGTCGATAGACTGGCTTATTATTAAAATCGTCCGCATGTAAAATCCAAAACTCATCTTGAGCTTCATTTGAATTATCTGGATTATCTGCAAGAACAACACAAACTATATAACCGTGAATTGAAGGATCTTTATCTTCTGGACAAGGTAAGGAACTAGGTATAAACTGCGGCGTACAAGCAAAATGTCCGTATGGAAATTCAAAAGAATCTACAATTTCCATCTTTTCTGTATCTAACCTTAATAATTGCACGGGTTTATAATCTTCTTCGGACAACTCACTACAATCAAGGTTACGAAATTTACTATCTTTATAAACACTATAAATACGTTGGGGAATGTTTTCCCAAGAAAAACCCCATGACATCCAGTAAATATTTTTTACTCTATCTGCAGTTTCATTTATCGACTCATTACATAATTCATGATAGGTACAAACAGATATTGACCAAGTTTTTTCAGGATCGCTGATAACTCTTTCATCCCTAACTATCCCAGTTTTACCATCAATAGTATAACGACCCAAACAACCTAAATCCATTGCTCCTACAATCATCCCTGCTAATTCTTGCCGCAGTTTATTTTTGCGCGCTGGTAAATCGTATTTTCCAATCCACTCAGTTACATCCGAGCCATTATTGTGTCCTACATGTAGAATAATTTTATTGTCTGGGTTACAGTAATCTACTGTAAAATGCGATACTTCACGATCGATCGTAACTTTTTTGACTTTTATTTGATTGCCATGAGATTTTTGCTTTTCTTTTACACCATCGCAACTATTTTTATTTTCTTTAGATAATGATTCACGGCTTACAATATACAAATTTGTATATGGTTCCGGGGGAATAAGCCGTAAGAATTTTGAATACATCCACTGACCAATTTGCATAAAAATGTCTTCTACAACATCTTTATATTTATCGAATACAGATAGACCTAAAATCGTGAGAATATTGAAAATATTAATAATAATAGTTTTCAACTTACCAATTGGTTCTAGCCAATAAGGAGAGAATAATTGAGACAATTCGATTTTAAAGGCTATATCCATAAAAATTATATAATCTTCGGTGATAGCCATTTGATGGATTGTTTGGTCCGGACTAACTGTTTTTCCATCTGGAAGTATCATTTCCCATGATTCAAATTCTTTTGTTTCCAAATCATAGCAAATCAAGTTTGTGTAACCTAATTGGATAGAATCGAGAAGTTTGGTTATCGGACTCCCCTTAAAATTTTGTTTAATCCATTTAAAAATTATTCCTATCAGCTTTTTCAGATTACCTTTATACCCTGTTGAGTAATTGATAGTAAATAATTTTTGTTCATTTTTGCTGTTATTAGATTTTAATCCCTGGACATCGCAAACTGGATGAGCGGGATTAGAATAAGTGCCGAATATATTTGATAAAGGAAATATTTGTTCCCATTTGTTGGTACTTCCGATGGGTTCTAATATTTCTAAACTCGATGGATCAATTTCATAAGGACGAGCTGCATCGAAGGTTACAAAAAGTTGCTCGCTTGTTTTCAAAAAAGCAGTATTAAGTTGATTTCGCGAACCTAAAACTTGACTCATGCGGCTAGGGCCACCATTGCGAAATCTGAAATTATTGGGATACTTGTTTGGTTGATTTTGGATTGCTAAATCTGCATAGTAACATGGAGTCTTAGCAATTTTCGTCTTTAACTTTGCTTTACCTTCCGTTAAATCTAGACGGTAAATCATACCATCACCATTGAGAACAAAACTTCCATCACCATAGGGTAAAGGAGCAGCAATGAAAACGTAACCTGATAAACCATCTGGTAAATTTTCTACCAGAGATAATTCATTACCTTCTTGTTTAAATATTGCTAATTCTAGTTCGTTAATTTCTTCACGACTAGCTTTCATTATCGAATTAGGAATTTGATATTTATTGTGATTCATTTGAAAATTATTCCTGATTGTATAGATTTGGAATTTGGATTCTTGAACAAATCGTTATGAGGATACTTTTCCTCAAGGGGTTATACAAAGGCTACACAAAACTTAAACAATTCCGAGGTGATATATGTTTGAGGAGCAAAGACTTATGTATTTTTGTTTGAATAGTTTTGAGAAAGTTTCCATAGCGAACAATGACGGTTGTTTAAACAGTAATACAACAATCAGTTGTACCTCACCTACCTGCGTACTGTATTTTTGCTGAAAAGCCTAAATATTGTTCAAGAGAAAAACGAAAAATCAAGCTTTTCAGGAAAATTTTACTTAAGTAAATAAGCATTTTTAGATGGGGTGGGATAGGTTCTTACATTCATCTGAGAAGATGAACAAGGCTTTGTGGGCTGTTAATTTATAGAGAAAAAATTGCGGCGAGCATTGTCAAACTCAAACCAAATTACGAAAAGAAAAATAAAAACTCCGAATCCATTAAGAAAATATGTTGCAGCCCTATCCCATTTGAAATTTTGAAAGCGTTCTTTGATAGGTATCATATTGGGACTCTTGGAATTGATGTATGAAATTACACCGTTATAAATATAAGTTACCAAATACTACTACTGTTTTCGATACTTAATTTTACAAATTAGTGGATATTTGAGTAATGTCCAGAATTTTCCTGAGTTTTACTTAACTTTCTGAGTTTTCACTGGTAATGAAAGTTCAAAAAACTCCTTAATTTACCCATATTTTCTTTTTTGCATTTATTAAAATAACCATATAATTGCATTAAACCGAGATGCATAACTTAGAAGTAGCACCTCCAGGGCAAAATGCCATAACAAATTTTGTCCAAAACCTAAAAGAGTTAAAAGTCATAAATTCAGTAAACCAAAAAGTTTTCCTCGAACAGCGATAAGCCTGCGGCATGGCTTCGCGTACCGCCAATCACACATACGTAATTTAAGGTATTAAAAATCACTTATATTGCAATTAATGTTTATATAGCGACAAATAAGTTTAAAACATGAAATAATGTTCATGAGTGGGTATTCCGCCGGTTAACATAATTGACTTTTTCATCTACTAAAAACGCTACTTGCTACTCGTTACTTGTTACTCCTTAGTCTTAAATACGATTTTCAACGCTGACCTACTTAAGTAAAGGGTAATTATTATGAGAAAGTTTCTAGCACTGCTACTTGTAAGCCTCGTAATCGCCGCCTGTACTAGTTCACAAATCACATCTGATAGCGTTGCTCCGAAACCAGAAACCGAGTCAAATTTTGAGGTTGTGCTGATGTCCCAAGTCAAATGGGAGCAGCTTAATCCCGCTCGTGGGGACAAAAGCCCGAAAGCCGGAACTCTTTGGGGCGATCGCACTGGTTCTGGAGCAGCAGGTTTTCTCCTTAAACCAGTAGATGGCTTTAGGTCACCACCACATATTCACAATATCGCATACCGTGGAGTGGTAATTAGTGGTACCATCCATAACGACGATCCTAATGCTGAGGAAATGTGGATGCCGCAGGGTTCTTTCTGGACGCAGCCTGCCGGAGGGGTACATATTACTGCTGCTAAGGGTAGTAATAATCTTGCATATATAGAAGTTGAAGATAACTTTGGAGTCCTTCCTGCAGAGAAAGCTTTTTCTAGCCCAGAAAAGCCGATTAATGTGGACATATCGAACATAATGTGGATAGACAACATCGGAATGCCAGCGGTATCCAATGGAGCAAAGGTAGCTTTTCTTTGGGGAAAACCCCAGGATAATCAGCTATACGGAACTCTTATCAAGCTACCGGCTGGATTTAGTGGAAAGATACGTAGCCAAGGCTCAACTTTCCGCGCTGTAGTAATTCAAGGTCAACCACAGTACCAAGTATCAAGTGATGCCGATCCCAAGACTTTGGAACCGGGCAGTTATTTCAGTTCAAAGGGGAATTCAGTGCATCAAGTTTCATCTAAAGCGGGAGAGGAAAGCATTATTTATGTACGCACGGATGCTAAATTCGACGTTACTTAGGCTCTAAAGTTCAATAACTAATTTTTTCTTTTTTTTCATTTTGACAAGATCTTAGCAAGATCTTGGTAGGATCTTGGCAAGATAAGCAAGTAATAAGATTTATGCAAGATCTTGGCAAGATATTTAAGTTAAAAAGATCTTAACAAGATCTTGCCAAGATAAAAAAAATTTGGAGGAAGAAAATTAACACAGTTTTGAGCCCGTGCTCCCAATAATTACGATACCTAACATTCTCATACCC
>JBCCSG010000305.1:0-8972 GCA_039200565.1 Cyanobacteria bacterium P01_D01_bin.50
ATATGATGACGCAATATCTTTGGCAAGAAACCGATAGTGTGAAAAATATGATTACCAACATTGCTCCTAAAGTGAAAAATGTGGGTAAAAATACACCCTTCGCAGATGGTAATCAAAACCAACCAGTGTATTTTATCGATCGCAAACTTCTGCCAACAGATGCAGTCATCACTGGAGTAGAAGGAAATCAAGCCAATTTATGGTTGGGAGGATTAGATTATAAAAGTTTAGAAACCTTTAATAGAGGTGCGACATTTTCGATTGTAAATGAAACTGGACAAATAGGAGGGAAACTAAAATTAGAATCCCGTCAAGGTTTGAAAGCTACAGCAAAAATAGTAGAGATAGAGTCAGGAAATTCTCTACAACCAGGAATTCGATTGCAAGGAACAAGAGGAAATATAACTGTTCTAAAACCTGGTATGCGATTACAAGAATCAAGTCGGATGATACCAGCCGATTTGAATTTAAATATTGGTTTAGAATCTTCTCTTGGAGCAGAAATTAATACCGCAAAACAAAAACTTTCCGAAATTTATCGGATAAAACCTATACTTCCACAATCCGGTAATATACCATACCCGCAAGGAGTAAAGTTTATTTTGAGTCGAATGACTGATGAGTATTTACAAATATTAAAACAGCAAAAAGTAGAGAATCTCCCAAAACTTAATAGTATCGGTTTATTTACCGAAGGATTACAAATTGTACCCCAATCTTTTGGTGAAAAAGAAGAATCAATCAACGCTGCGATTTGTCGTTTGCAACCAAAACTCAAATCTTTCCTCGCAACTAGATTTGTGGAAATGACCTTAAATCCTAACTCATCTCAATTGGATGTGGAAGTTTCCATGAACTTAGTTGAACAACCAAATCAAATTTTTGCGAGAATTTCTACTCTTAAGGCAAGGAATAATCGTCCTGATTCTAAACAAATTTATCCTGAGAAAAATCTACCTCTAAATAAATTATTTCAGTTTCAGGTTAAAAATAATAGTCCTCATAATCTGTATGTGGCTACACTGATAATCGATTCCACTGGTAGTTTAGCGGTAGTTTTTCCTTATCAGCAGACAGGTGACTTAAATGAAAAAATGCTGTTAACTTCAAATGATATATTAACAATTGGTGAACCGCAAAAGCTGAAATTAAAAGCAGTAGAAACAGGATTTGTAGAAGTATTAGTAATTGCTAGTCGTTTACCATTAGATAAAGCAGTATATGGATTGAAAAGAATAGCACAGGAATTAAATATTAAGGAACAAAATAAAGAAGTATGTTCCGTTGATACAACTAGAGGTTCTGAAGTAATTGGGGATTTACTAAATAGTTTGAGTGGGGAAAATACCCGTAGTAGCGCAACAACAGAGGTGAAAACTTCTAATATTGCTACTTTGTCATTTAGTTTTGAAGTTGGTTAAATTAAAAGCAATTTTTACGCAATACCCTATAAGGGTATCGCTAAAACTACAAAGCCCACCTTCGTGGGCTTGGTTTTTGTAGCTCCAGGCTTTAGCCTGAGAGGTTTTTTTATTTCATTAATTCCGATTGTTTGTAGAGACGTAAAATTTTACGTCTCCCAAAATTTACCGGAAAACAAAACACTACTAAAGTCTTTTTCATTAATTCTGGGCGATCGGGTTTTTCCAGAAATTGTTTAGAGACGTTATATATCAATCTCTACATTACGTCGGTAGACTGGTATCTTGCACCATTATAGTTAAGCTCCAATCTCCACCTTGAAATTAATCTTGGCTGCATATACAAAGTACGTTAAAACGCACTAAAAGCTATCTATAGTCGGCTTTAGACGACGCTGGTTTGTTAGCCTGGGAATTTATTCCAAGGTGGTGAAGGAAAGCGTCGTTGAGCTTGAGGTGCTGTTAGGTCAGTAGACAAACAAAATTATCATAATTAATGCAATAGACCACTAAATTACTATATATAAAAGTATATTTATTGGTCATTTTTTGTATTTTAAAATTCAATAAATACAAATATAAATAATCTTTAAAAAAAGATACATAAGTGTTGATTTATCAAAGATATATACGCTCGTAAGTGATTCATTAATCACCTCAAAAAAAATATTGAGCCGAGATGTTCTTTTAGCTTCAAGCTTTAACATCTCATGGAAACTTTATCTTGAACACAGAATTATGAATTTGAAAAAAATGAAAGGAAATTCTACAGTTTATCTTCCACAAGCTGATAGCGAAATGACCTCACCTAGCTTCCCTATACAAAAACAGCAAGTCGAAAAAAAAAGACTAAGTAAAAGACGTTTCTTTTTACCTGTATTAATTGCATTTAGTAGTTTATTCCTGTCCACAGGAGCATCATATGCTGGGGAAGCTTATGTTGGTGCTTGGCGTAAAGGTTCAGATGGTTATGCGCTTTATCGCTACAATAATTGGTCAAGTTTTACTAATAAATGGAAAGAACTTGCTCAACAAAACCTTCGTCTTGTAGATATGGAGGTACAAAATATTGGTAATAAAACTCATTACTTTGGAGTCTGGCGTAAAGGCTCAGATGGTTATGCACTTTTTGGCTACAATAGCTGGAGTAAGTTTACTAAAAAATGGAAAGAACTTGGTGAACAAAATTTTCGTTTAGTAGATATTGAAGTCGAAAAAATCGGTAGTAAAACCTACTATTATGGAGTCTGGCGTAAAGGCTCAGATGGTTATGCGCTTTATCGCTACAATAATTGGACAAGCTTTACTAATAAATGGAAAGAACTTGCTCAACAAAATCTCCGCTTAGTAGATATTGAAGTCGAAAAAATCGGCAATAAAACCTACTACTTTGGAGTCTGGCGTAAAGGTTCAGATGGTTATGCGCTTTATCGCTACAATAATTGGGGTGACTTTACTAAAAAATGGAAAGAACTTGCTCAACAAAATCTTCGCTTAGTAGATGTGGAACCAGTGAGAATTGGTAACAAGACACACTTCTTTGGGGTATGGCGCAAAGGTTCAGATGCTCATGCACTTTATCTATACAAAAATTGGGGTGACTTTACTAAAAAATGGAAGGAGCTTAACCAAAAAAACCTTCGTCTGGTTGACATTGGAGTAGTTCACTACTAATAGTCGAGCAAGCCAAAATTGCTGGGTAAGGGTAGAGAGGGGGGAGAGGGGGAAGAGGGGGAAGAGGGGGTAGAGGGGGTAGAAAAAACTTTTTCTTCCCGTTATTTACCCCGCAAAGTTCACTTGGTGGACTACTAAGACAATACAAGAACCTGATACGGTTTAGTTAAAAGATTGATTTGTTGAGGTTGGCACAGCAAACGAAGGGTACTGGGGGAGAAAGAGATAATTGATAAATAAAAGCCGGAGATTAGTTCTCCGACTTTTTTGTTTTACACAAGTATTAATTGATGATTTTTGATAAAACAACTTCATTTTGTATCAAACTTCAGTTTCAAAACTTAACCGGATTTGATTGAATTTGACTGGTTAACGCTATTTTTATCCTAAAGCCAAATCATTTTTATAGCTTGTCATACATAAGTAGTTCAGTCTGAAAAATTATAACTTGTACGTAGTAGCGCTTTAGCGCTAAAGCGCTACTACGAGCCTAATATAGCTATTTTGCATGAGATTTTTTCTCGCCTACTTACATATACCGTAAATAGAAATTGAGAAAGCTTACCCTGCTGAAATAGCAAATGAGAGAATGTACTGAAAATAGATATTTGTAGGTATATGAAACAACTTAAAATAAAAACTCATTAGTCATGAAGAAACAAAATATTAAAGTTCTAATGCATCGCGCCTTTGTTGTATTTTTAACTGTATTTTTGATAAACGATGTGGGGACTGTATATGCTGGGCGAAATTTGGAAATCATTGCTCAGCAAGGAGGGGGTTCACAGACGAATGCGACTCGTGCAGAAGCAGAAAAGTTAACAGAAGAAGGATTCCAGTTATTTCAACAAGGAACAGCAGAATCACTAATAGCAGCTAGGAAAAAATGGGAAGCAGCGCTGGTAAAGTGGCGAAAACTTGGGGATAAGGGAGAACAAGCTCTTACTCTTTTAGGTATTGGTAGAATTTGCGATTTGCTAGGAGAAAAGCACAAAGCCCTGCAATACTACAACCAAGCTTTACCTTTAATACGTGCAGTGGGAGACAGGGGTGGAGAAGCCGCTACACTCACGGGTATTGGTCTAGTTTACGACTATTTAGGAGAAAAGCAGAAGGCGCTGCAATACTACAACCAAGCTTTACCTTTAATACGTGCGGTGGGAGACAGGGGTGGAGAAGCCGCTACACTCAATAATATTGGTCTCGTCTACTACTTTTTAGGAGAAAAGCACAAAGCGCTGCAATTCTTAGACCTTGCATTACCATTAAGACGTGCGGTGGGAGACAGGAGTGGAGAAGCCACTACACTAAATAATATTGGTGGAGTCTACTCGAATTTAGGAGAAAAGCACAAAGCCCTGGAATTTTTGAACCTTGCTTTACCTTTATTACGTGCGGTGGGAGACAGGCGTGGAGAAGCCACTACACTCAATAATATTGGTCTCGTCTACTCAGATTTAGGAGAAAAGCACAAAGCCCTGGAATTTTTAAACCTTGCTTTACCTTTATTACGTGCGGTGGGAGACAGGGGTAGAGAAGCCGCTACACTTACGGGTATTGGTGTAGTCTACTCAGATTTAGGAGAAAAGCACAAAGCGCTGCAATTCTACAACCAAGCTTTACCATTAAGACGTGCGGTGGGAAACAGAGATGGAGAAGCCACTACCCTATGGAATATAGCTTACCTAGAACGCAAACAAGGTAATTTACAAACATCTCTCAAAAATATCCGCATGGCGATCGCAATAATCGAAGAGTTACGCGGTACTTACACCAACCAAGACCTAAAAACCACCTATTTCTCTACAGTCCAAGGCTACTACAAATTCTACATTGACCTGTTGATGGACTTACACAAAAAAGACACATCCCAAGGATACAATGCACTAGCGCTACATATATCAGAACGCTCCCGCGCTCGTGGTTTAATCGAACTTTTAGCTCAAGCAAACGCTAAAATCAGTAAAAACGTAGACCCCAAATTTATCGCACAAGAACAAGAATTACAACTCAAACGTCAAGCTCAAGAAACAATCCTGGCTAAATTAGTTAATCAACCCCAACCACCACAAGAAACCATTAAACAAACCCGAATTGAAATCCAAAATATCATCAATCAAAAAAAAGCTTTAAGAGCAAAAATCCGCGCTCAAAACCCAGAGCGGGATCAAATAACCAACCCAGAACCCTTAAAATTAGCCCAAATTCAAAAGCAATTAGATAAGAACAGCGTATTACTGCAATATTCTCTCGGTGAAGAGCGCAGTTATTTATGGTTAGTCACTCCTACTTCCCTTACTAGCTACGAACTACCAAAAGGATCACTTATTGAAAAAATCGCCAAAAACTTCCACACTGCATTAGAAAACCGCAGTAACCCAATAAATTCAGCCCAAGAACTCAGCAAAATCATCCTTGCACCAGTAAAAGATAAATTAGTTGGAAAAAGATTAGTCATCGTCGCTGATGGTATATTGCAACAAATTCCCTTTGCTGCTTTAGCCAATCCAAATAACAGTCAAAATTCTACATCAACTCAAACTAGTCAACCAACCAATAATCAAATAAAACAAAGAACGATATTTGACATTGAACGAGTTATCCCCGATACAGCATGGGATGAAAATACTAATTATCAACCCTTGATGCTCAACCATGAAATTGTTAATTTACCTTCAGCATCAACCATCGCAATCCAACGAGAAAAAATCGCTAAACGTCAAATTGCACCTAAGAAAATCGCTATTCTTGCAGACCCAGTATACAGTCCCAATGATAAACAAATTACGGGTAAAGTCGAAAATAGAAGTCTCCAACTTGAATTAGAAACTTCCGCTCTGGAGCGCTCCGCAAAAAGTCTTAATCGTAAATACTGGAAAAGATTACCAGGTACAGCACAAGAAGCAGAAGCAATATTAAAACTAGTTTCTGCAAAATCGAGCTTATCAGCATTTCGCTTTGACGCTAATTATAACTGGGCGACTAGTAAAAATCTCAATCAATACCAAATTCTCCACTTTGCTACCCACGGTTTCGTTAACCCCTCACAACCAGAATTATCAGGAATTGTCCTGTCATTAGTCAATCAAGATGGTAAACAAATACCTGGTTATTTACGCTTAGCAGACCTATTTGAACAAGATTATCCCGCAGAATTAATTGTATTAAGTGCTTGCGAAACCGGACTTGGTAAAAACGTCAGCGGTGAAGGTTTAGTAGGCTTGACAAGAGGGCTGATGTATGCAGGTGCCGCGAGAGTCGCACTGTCATTGTGGCAGGTTAGTGACGAGGGTACATCGGTATTGATGCAGGAATTTTATAAACAGATGTTGCAGGAAAATAAAAATCCTACCCAAGCATTAAGGGCTGCACAGCAGAAGTTATGGTCTAATTCAAAATGGCGCAATCCTTACTATTGGGGGGCTTTTACTTTGCAGGGTGAATGGAAATGACACCATCCCAACGCTCTCTGATGCTTTAGCTTTTACGTTGATTGGAGAAGCAGAATACTCTAATAGCTTCATTCCCACTTATCAGCAGACAGGTAACCTAAATAAAAAAATGCGCAATTTTTACGCAATACCCTATAAGGGTATCGCTAAAACTACAAAGCCCACCTTCGTGGGCTTGGCTTTTGTAGCTCCAGGCTTTAGCCTGAGAGGTTTTTTCATTTCATTAATTCCGACTGTTTTACGTTAAAACGCACTATCAACTATTATCAGTCGTCTTTAGACGGCTTTTTTTTATTAGCCTGGGAATTCATTCGATACATAGTGCGTAAATACACATATTTTAATTATTTTTATCTCAAAAAAGATACATAAGGTCTTAGTCCTCAAACATATATGACCTCGGAAATGATTCATTAATCGCTTCCTCTCTTATTGCTCCGAATTCCAACCGATTCTGTAGTAAGCATTTTAAAACTCAAATTGGAGTCAGAAGAAATGGCGACATTTAATATTTTTTCGAGTATCGAAGACTACAAAAATGCATTGGGGACGAATCCAGTTAGTACGCAGGATTTTGAGAGCTTTGTTAATGGAACTGATCTTGATGGTGTTGAGTTTATTAGCGGAATTTCTGCAACTTCAAATTTACCTAGAGTAGAAGTATTTAAAGGTTCTGGGGATAAAGAATTGTTTATCCTTGATAGAAGATCTGTTAGTGATGATTCTTTCTACCAAATCAACTTTAGTGAGTCTTATAATGCAGTAGGGTTTGATATTGAGAGTTTTAATCCGGTAACACCAGGACCTGCTGTTCTCGATATTGAATTTGCTGATGGAGAAAATACCTCTGTAGAAATCTTTCCTACCAACCCAACGGAATCAGATCCAATCTTTTTTGGGATTGTGGCTGATAAGGCGATCGCAAAAATTCGTCTAACTGAGGGGCCCGAAGTTAATGGAATTGGTAATGAAGAAATCGCATTAGATAATTTTATTGTCGCCAATATTCCCGATAGTTCCCAGCAACAAGAAATTGCGTCTTCTTTTGAAATTGATAGTCCCAATTCCGTCCCCTACGAAATTTTTAACGTTTTAGTTCCAGGTACTATTGAAGTTGAGATTGAGTTAGAAGAGGGGAATTCGGAAGAGTTAACGGTTTCTTTAGAAGGTAAACGTCGTCCTAAATTAGCCGATCCAACTGCACCCTATGCCCAAGTAAGTGGTTCAACTTCAATAAAGTTAACCTATGATGTGACAAAAGAAGATATTGCTAGAGGTGTCAGTTGGCGATTAGTAGTTGATGGTGAAGGTAATAAAGGATTCAAGGGCAATATTAAAATTACCACACCCTTTGACCCTGAAGTAGATCGGATTTTTCAGCAACAAAAAATTAGTCTGCGGAGTGGTGATTTGCTTCCCACGGGTTTAGAGGATGAATTCCTTGATGAACTGGAACTAGTGGATAATGCAAAAGATGAAAGATTAGAAGGATTGCATGGAATTATTACCGTTAATCGCACACCAGAGCATGATGAACTGTTAAAACTAGAAAAAGCTGGAATTAATCGTCAAAGTTTTCTCCCCAATAAACATGCTTTTGGATTTGTGGATCGAGATGTTGATTTTTCCGATCCTAATATTGCTCGATTAGTTCGGAGTTTTACACCTTTAGAACCCGAAGATAAGATTGCTCCGGATATTTTGGTGGGGAATTATCAGAAATACTTTGTTGATGAAATCGATGAGAATTATGTTCTCAATGATGATGGTAGTTTGAGTCTTTCAGTATTATTTGCGCGGGATACTTCTTTAGAAGACATTCGTTCGATTTTAAAGCAACAAGCTATTTCTTTTTCTCCCCTTACCGATAATCTTTGGGAAGTTAATATCGAAGCAGAAAACTTAATTAACTTAGCAACTTATGACCGAGTTGAATGGATAGATCCAGGTTCTTACCCAGATTTACCAGAAAACAGTAATACCCGTCCAGTTACTAACGTTGATGATGTTCAAGATGCTCAAGTTGATGGTTCAGGAAATCTAATTTTATCAGGTGGATTTCCTATTTATGATGGGTTGTCAGGTGATGGTATTACTGTTGGGGTAGATGATAATGGTATTGATGCTTCTCATCCAGATTTAAATGTTGTTGCAGATAGACCTGCAAGTCGTTCTCATGGAACTCATGTTGCGGGTATTATTGCTGCTGATGGTCAGAACAGTAATGGGACAGTTGTTAACCGTACTGATGTATGGGGAACTACTGTTTATGGAACTCTTACTGGTACACCCTTTCAGTGGAGAGGAGTTGCTCCTAATGCAGGTTTAATTGATTCTGGTAACTTAATCAATTCAGCAAATGTACTAAATGCGATTCAAAATAATTCTCTAGATGTTTCCAATCAATCCGAAACAATTAGTGTTA
>JBCCSG010000306.1:0-8945 GCA_039200565.1 Cyanobacteria bacterium P01_D01_bin.50
AAATAAAACCGGGCGACAAGCTATGCCCAACTTCTAGCCAGAACCCCCGTCTCTTTAGAGCGGGGAGTGGCTCAGCGTCAAATGTACTTTATGCACCGCCAGCCCAACCTACTAACTAGTAACAACTAACTCAAACGGTTTCCCAGATTTTTTCGGTTCCCATCCAGCTTTAATAGCTTGGCTTATCCATGATGCTACTTCCGAGGGTATAACTGGTTTGAAGTGCATTAAATTACCATCTTTCATAACTTCTCTTTCAGCCATTATGACTAACTTTGAACCTATTCCTTCAGCATGTTCAACAGCAACGTTTAGACAGCCAACTTCATAACCAACATTAAAATAAGTAGGTTCTCTTCTAATTAACCAGATGAAAGATTCTCCATCTACAGTTATTTTTCTTGAGCCTTTTTTTGGAATTCCCATAAATATTATTCCTCTGCGAAACTCTGCGAAAACCTCAGCGTCAAGGGTTCCCATTAGAATTTTTTTAGAAGAAAAAAATTCTATTGGGTGCCCGTCACTCTGCGTTTTAAAAAGCTAATCACGATTAATCTGAATCAACTCAGTCAAAATACTATCCAAACTACCATTAACCTGAATTTTCTCAATTTTCTCGGAAATTCTCTCCAATACCTCTAACTCCTTCAATCTCAACGCCACTGGATTATCCTCCATTACTCTCGCTGTATTCAACATACTACGAGTTGCAGCAGTCTCTTCTCTACGTCGTACTACATTGGCTTGGGCTGATTTTTCTGCTTCTACAACCTTGCTCAAAATAGTCTTGATTTCACCGGGAAGAATAATATCTTTGACTCCCACCGAATCAATTTCTATTCCGTATTCTGCGGCTTTAGGACGAATGTATTCTGCAATACTATTGTCGATTGCTCCTTTATCTTCTAATAGCTCATCTAAAGCTTTTTCACCCACCGCTGCACGCAACGCAAACTGTAATTCTTTGTACAAGAAGCCATTAATATCTGACAATCCATTTTTCGCTCTCAATGCATCTTGGATCCGAAAACCAGCAGTTAAATTCAAACGTAGAGGTACTTTATCTTTGGATAAGATATCTTGTCCAGAAACTTCCATATTTTGCAAGCGCAAGTCGATGGCTTCACTCTGAAATGAACGCCCATACACCCACCATGCATGAATTCCCGATTCTAGTTGTGTCTGATATTCTTTGTTTACATACAGCAAACCAATATGTTGAGCAGGTACTTGGCAAAGGTGCAAAGCATTACGACTCAAGTTTACTGTTTCTGGTAAACCCGAAACTAATTCAGTCACTAGAGCAGGTGAGAGTTTAGCATCATTATCGATATTGATAATTTCTACATCAACACCCTGCCAAAATAACTTGCGACTAGTTGGCGGTAATATCGAAATCGCTTTACCTTGATACCTGACGATCGCAACTTGTTGAGCAATCGTTTCTACTGTTTCACAATAAGCTGTCACAAATTCCGGATGTCTCTCAATTAATACTTCTTCGAGGGGGAAATTGGGATTGTGTACGAGACGACTCATTACATAATGTGTTACATCCTTATCTACCGTCCAAAAAGCGTATTCTCCAGGTTCGAGAGGACGTACGAAGTTATTTTGCACGTACAATAAACCGATTTCATACTCTTTAACTAAGATTTTTTTTAACCCACTAAAATTAAATCCACGCAGCTGCTGCACGAATTGGCTGGGTAATTCTAAATCTTCTTCTAAATTAAAGATATGTGATTCGACTTCAAGAAAACCACGCCAAAATGCTCGTAGTTGATTTGGTAAAACGGTTACCCATTTTTGTCCCATTCTTACTAAAGCAGTTTGATTGAAAGATGTACGTACTATTAATAGATGCTCTTGTAATTGGGCTGCATTATCTCTTAATAGTAATTCGAGGTTCTCAATCTGAGCTTCCGGATAATTTAAATCAAAAGTTTCAACTCGCCAATGCCGACCAAAATAGGTATAAGTCCCAGAACTTAAAATCTTCTTAAAGTCGCTGCGATGATATAAAATCCCGATTTCATTTGGTTTTATATAAAAAGTTTTCCACATAGATATTTTGATAGATAATTTAGGCAACCGTAACCAAGAACGAATTCTAGATAAAAACATTTATAGAACTATTGTAATACAAATACTACATAAAATTTAAAAACTCCGCAAATGCGGGTGCGGATACAGTTCCGTTGCGGGCAAGGGTATCTCAATAACTGGATTAAGAGAACTGTTATCCAATATTAGAGTACCCAAGGATAATCTAAAATCATCAAACAGCAATCAAATATGGCGTTTGTTGTACCTTTCCAAGATTCCCGAAGGAAAAGTGAATGCAGCAAACAAAGAACATACTCAAGTTAAGGAGAAAGACGATTGCTCTGGCTCCTTCACCATAGCTACCGAACATTACCAGAGTAACGAACAGTTGCAAGCACCTACATCGCGAAGTTTACCTTCCAAAAATTTATTTCATTCTTGTTCGGAATGATTGATTTATGGCTTTACGCCGCCTTATCCCAAATAAGGTGCCCAGTACCCAGGGCGGGGGTGTTTTGGTTAAAAGTACAGGGATCGAACCTGTTACCAATAGATTAAATGTCTACCGCTCTACCAATGAGCTAACTTTTAGGTTTGTGCCCAATGTAGGATTTTAACCTACGTCCATCGGCGATACACCGATTGCTCTACCACTGAGCTAATTAGGCTGTTGAAGTATCGAGTAATTCGCGGAATACGCTCAAAGCATGGCTTGGCGCACCAGTCAGGTATATGGAACCCGAGCTATTGCGAAGTTGCTTTACTACTACCTCACTACAAATGTAACACAAGAAAAAATATAGGCAAGTTTATTTTGTTGGGGACACCACAAGCAAACAGACAGAGGATGCGGAACGATAAGAGTAATTGCGATGGTTGGTGGTATAACCGGGGGTGTCGTAGCTAAATACTAAGCTACTAAGTAATATTAACTGATTTCACAAATCTCTAAAGATAAGTATATATACTGAAAACTAACTAATAAAACGTACATAAGATTAATAAGTCTAATCAGCCTGCTAGATATAAAAAAATCTCCAGGCTAAATTTTTAACTACAAAAATCAAAATAGGTAGCAACAATGAGTATTGAAGCAGTAAATCAATTCTTAGAAAAAGTTGGACAGGATAATAAAATCCAAGAAGAATTAGTAGAAGCAATGCAGGCTGAAAATGATCGTCAAGCGGTTGTTGAATTAGGAGCAAAGCATGGCTTTGATTTCTCTGGTGACGAACTGATGATAGAAATTGAACAGCGTCAAAAAGCTGCGATTGAATCTGGTGAACTCAGCGATGAGGAACTTAAAGCTGTTACTGGTGGAGCAGTTCCACTTTTGGCAACCACAATTCTTGGTGGATTAGGAGCTACTGTTGCTGCAACTATTGCTGGAGATATTATTAGGCGAGCCAAGTGGTAAATCTTATACTCGACTAAAAAGTATCAATTATTAACCAGTAGATTAAACAATCATTGTTATCTTTTTTATCGCCCTGTGGCCTCCTCTAATTAAAATTTAGAGGGGGTTATGCAATTATTTAACATAAATTAAACTCTTACACAAAAAATAAAATATTTTTATCCTTCTACATCGCGGAGTTTACCTTCCAAAAATTTATTTCATTCTTGTTCGGAATGATTGATTTATGGCTTTACGCCGCCTTATCCCAAATAAGGTGCCCAGTACCCAGGGCGGGGGTGTTTTGGTTAAAAGTATAGGAATTGTTCGCGGAGCGTCTCCCGGAGGGAGATACCTATTACCAATAGATTAAATGTCTACCGCTCTACCAATGAGCTAACTTTTAGGTTTGTGCCCAATGTAGGAGTTGTTCGCGTAGCGTCTCCCGAAGGGAGATACCTACGTTGATTGGTGATACACCAATTGCTTTACCACTTAGCTAATTAGGCTATTGAAATAGTTTCAAGTACTCGCGGAATACGCTCGAAGCATGGCTTGGCGCACCAGTCAGGTATATGGAACCCGAGCTATTGCGAAGTCGCCTTACTACTACCTCACTACAAATGTAACACAATAAAAATTTTAGGCAAGTTTATTTTGTTGGGGACACCGCGAGCAAGGAGACGTAGCAGTGCTACGTCTCTACATTGATTTTGGAAATTTAATTGAATGTCGTATTACTCCTTTGCCGGTAGAAAGTTACCGATTAAAAACCCCAGATACTTCAAGTAGTTTTAGAGTGGCAAAGGAGTAATACTCTAGCTAAAGAGAGCAGTCCAAGTTTTCTCTCCAACGATGCCATCAACCAGGAGTGGGTTTCCATCGAAATCAAAGAATTGTGACTGAAATTCTTTAACTGCATTTTCAGTATTTATACCGAAAATGGAGTCAATTGGGCCAGGATCGAAGGGAGGAAAAGCAAAGCTTTTAAGAATTTCTTGAAGAAGTCTTACAGTATTGCCTCTTGAACCGCGTTGTACCACCTGAGGATGTAGTCTGAACCAGGTAGCTGGACCTACAATACCGTCTATGTTTAGGGGAAAAGAATAGGCATTAAATCTCCCTGCCGAGCGATCGAATTGATAGTTTCTGACTGCAAGATCTGTCACAGGACCAAAGATACCATCATCAGTTCCTACACTGAGATAATAACGTTGGATGAGTGCTTTTTGTGCTTTCTTTACAGCATCACCGCTTGAACCGATTCTGATGATTGGATTATTCATAATTGATTCTCATGAATTGAAGATACTTTTAGACATTGGACAATAATCAAATTCAAGTTAAATACTTGGTACTCTGATGTTTGTCATATATTTATAGTAATAAAAGTAACTACATTATCGTCAGTACCCTGATGGGTGATTCTTGTCTGAAGTTCAAATTATAGGTAGAGTTATTCATAGGCAGTGGGCAGTAGGCAGATTTGCTGTAGTGACTCACCCTTATTCATAGTGAGATGATCCACACGCGACCCGGGAATGAAAAATTGACGTTTTATACGGGGCGTGTGCCAGGGCAGCCTCTGTATAATTATTTATTTGTACTGACACTTAAGATAGGGAATAAAGTTTTAATTGATACTTATTATCCACTGCCGACTGCCGATTGCCGACTGCCTTTTTTGTAAATTATCTATCCGTATAGAGTGAATGTAAGTAGGTTGGCGTAAATAATTATCGTGAGAGATAAGTCAGGGGAAAAAGGGACAGTTTGATTCTATTGTGCCGACTTACTTACAAAATTCTCCGGAGTAATCCTATATAGGTTATAAATATGACGTAGTTTTATAACCTAAAAATATGAAAATATTTCGTAAACAGAGTTTAATATCAGTATTTCCATTATTGTTTTTAGTAACTTTTCTCAAAGCCCCGGTGGCGAAGGCAGATGTATTAACCCCGGGTGAAGAATTTGTAGATTACTGCTTTAAAATCACCAATATTGATAAATATCCAGATTACTTAATTGTGGCGCTTGTTCAATCTGAAAATTCCAATCTTCCAAAATCTAATCAAGTTGTGAATAAGAGTGAATGTGTGGGATTGAATGGGTATCGAGAATACGGTGAAGTTTACGCGCTGAAAAAGTCAGATATAAATCTGAAAGAAGATATTATTAAAAGTGAATATAGAAAAGTCGAAGAATTAAAAGATTTTGAGAGTAAGAAAGCTAAATTAATTCCTGCTAAAAATAAAATATATTCTGTGAGAAGTGTACCAGTTTTTTTTCAAATTGAGTCAGTAATTGGTATTTATGAAATAAGTGGTATTAACGATAAATCTTTGACTTTGGTAAAAAAAGGTAGAAAAAATATTTATAAAAATACTTTATTAATTATGCCAATTATCGGAATGTCATTAATTGGTGGAGTTATTTATTGGAAAAAGTCTAATAAATTCAAGAAAAATAATGACGATTAATATAAAATCAATTATTGTAGCGATTTTACTAATATTGACTGCTGCTTTTGTATCAGTAGCCTTCCCACTTGCGACTTATACTTTAACATTAGCAAGTTTTGGACTTGCTCACGTTTTAACTGAGTTAAGCTATGTAGATTCCCGCTTTAATAAACGTTTGAATATTGATTTACGTAAAAAAATAGTAATTCTTCTCTTAGCAATAGTTAATCTGCGAATTTTACAAGTTTTCGACGCGCTTACTAGTTGGATAAGTATACCCTTAGAACTAATTTGTGTAATTGGTTTAGTTACAGTAGTTATCCCAACTTTAAAAGCTAAAGATTGGAAACTAGAAATGTTGGCGATCGCACTTTGTCTTATCCTATGGGCTGGAATCTTTTGGATACCCATATTGATGATGTTGGCTTTTGCTGTTTTACACAATATAACTCCAGTAGGATTCATCGCGGAAAAACTACGAGGTGTACGGCGAAAACTAGCTTTAAATGCTTGTTTTATCGTATTTGCGCTGATTCCTGCAATTATTCTTTCTGGATATCCTTATAATTTTCTATCTGATTTAAATTTAGTAGCACCATCAGCCTCTATTCTTCAAGCTGGAAACCTCCAACTTCATTTAGGTGCATTCATTCCCCAACAACTACATAGAAGTGCGATCGCACAAAATGCTTTCTCTGCAGCGGTGTTTCTTCAATGCATGCACTACGCGATCGTTTTGGGTGTATTTCCTAAATGGGATAAAACTCGTCCAAAGTTATTTAATACAATTGTAATCTTGTTTAGCACATTAATATTTATATACTTTACTCAATCATTTAGTGATGCGCGTAAATTATACTCAATTGTAGCGGCGATTCACGCTTGGGTAGAAATTCCAATTTTACTTTTAGCTTTAGCAATTCCCAGTGAAGATAAAATCATCATTACAGAAATTGATAAATAATTATTCCAATAGAAAACGAAGCTATATTAGCAACTAATGAAAAAAACAATCCTTTTCTCCAGCCTAAATCCAATACCTCCGAATATAAAAAACCCTCAATCAATATAATAATAGCTTCAATTAATATTATCCTGACAGGGAATAATAAGTAAGGAATCATTATTTGATTACTTGTCCATGCTGGAGGATGAGTTAAAAGGGTTGCACCGCAAGCCAGAGCAAACATGGCTACAAGTTCGACAAAATCAGAAAATCTTTTTGTCACATGAGTTAGCAATAAAATAATCGGTACTTCAATAGCTAAAGAAATTAGTAAAGCTATGAATTGAGTCATTGATAGCCGGTTGAAATTCCATCAATTATACCAGTAGTCAACAACACTAGATAATATAAGCGATGCTTATCAACTCCAACCTTGAATAATAGAAAAATTTTGTTTCAAAACCAAAATTACAACCCCCCTAAAAAAGGGGGGCTTTTTATATGAGGAATTTAAGCAATAGTCACATCTTTAGACAAGTAAACATCCTGAATAGCATGGAACAATTTGATACCATCTTCCAAAGGACGCTGAAATGCTTTACGTCCGGAAATTAACCCAGTACCGCCAGCGCGTTTGTTAATGATGGCAGTACGTACAGCTGCGGCGAAGTCATTTTCACCAGATGCACCACCAGAATTAATTAACCCAGCACGCCCGCAGTAGCAATTAAGTACTTGATAGCGAGTTAAATCGATGGGGTGATCTGTAGTTAATTCGGTATAAACTTTATCGTGGGTTTTACCGTAACTTTGACCGATAGCTTTAGCAACTGCACCATATCCGTTATTATTTTCAGGCATTTTTTGTTTAATAATATCGGCTTCGATTGTCACACCCAAATGATTCGCTTGGGATGATAAATCGGCGGAGAGATGATAATCTTTATCTTGCTTGAAAGCATTGTTACGTAGATAACACCACAAGATAGTTACCATTCCCAATTCGTGGGCGCGTTTGAAAGCTTTGCTAACTTCTTGAATTTGTCTGGTACAATTTTCCGAACCAAAGTAGATTGTTGCACCTACAGCAGCTGCACCCAAATTCCAAGCTTGTTCTACATCGCCGAACATAACTTGGTCATATTCATTGGGAACGCTCATTAATTCATTGTGATTAATTTTAACAATAAAAGGAATTTTATGAGCATATTTACGGGAAACGATTCCCAAGACTCCCAAGGTTGAAGCGACAGCGTTACAGCCACCTTCTATTGCTAGTTTTACAATATTTTCGGGGTCGAAATACATTGGGTTTGGAGCAAAGGAAGCACCTGCTGAGTGTTCGATGCCTTGGTCTACGGGTAAAATTGAAAGATAACCGGTATTGGCTAGTCTTCCCGTAGAGTACAGTGCTTGGAGATTGCGCAATACTTGGGGATTTCTATCGCTTGCTATCCAAACTCGATCTACAAAATCGCTTCCCGGTAGATGTAGCATTTCTTGAGAAACTTTCGCTTTGTAGGTAAGTAAGTCTTTTGCTTCGTTACCTAACAAAGATTCGATAAAATCCGGCACAGACGTGATGCTAGTCATGATATTTTCCTTGTTACCTTCCGTCTTTGATGGTAGCTATGGTAAGTCTAACGAATGTATATCGAAAGTTTGACAATAACTATTTTTTTATTTTTGCGATTGCGCGCGAAGCACATGCCCAAAGGGCTTATCGCCAAAATCCGATCGCCTGAGCATAAATACTTATGTAGCCGGAGTAACTTATTTACAGAAGCTGCAAGTAATTACTTAATACAAACAATCATAAATTCAAATCTTTAGCGCTTTTTTCTCCGCTTTTAATCGTTGCTGAATTTGCTGATTACTAAACTTCTCAGAAGTACTTAAAAATTGATAATCTAAATCAATTAAACTTTTGACGATAATATACAATATGACAAATATGGTATATCTAAAGATATTAATAACTAATCGGATTTTGATAAAACTAATGCCTTAATCCGTAGTGTACCGTTTAAAATCTGAGCTATCCAAAAGATATTTATCATGAAAGACTTTCAAGTTCAAGGAATCAATC
>JBCCSG010000307.1:0-8895 GCA_039200565.1 Cyanobacteria bacterium P01_D01_bin.50
CCTTTCAAACCTTCTTTGGGTTGTGCGTTTGCAGACAGTGTTGATACGAAAGTCAAGGCACAAGCAATTGCAGATACAGCAGAGACTTTTACGGCAGACTGAATAAACTGTTGCATTATATTTGTAAGTATAAATAGTCACTATTTAGGTAACCAATGCAGAATAAAAAAGATTTGGGTAATCTCTTTGCCACAGATCTTTTTTATTGCGAGTGTTTAGAATAATAGCTCAGTAATTTTGCTAATGTCAGTGTAGAAAATAACCTCTATAGTTTTTTTAAGTTGCTCTGAATGATTCTTAATAATTAGGGAAGATTTAAAAAGAAATCGTAAAGGCGTTAAGAGAATATTCTCCTAACGCGGAATTTTTAATCGATTTTAAAGCTACTTTGTAGGGTTAATAATTTCACCCGTCAATGAAGGAATTCCTAGAGTATTAGTTCATTAGTTACAACTTATAAGCGATAACCAAGTCCAAGTTTCCACAGACTACCACCGTCATAAAAATTTCCGTCACCGTAAATAACAAACTTTTTACCGATTCCGGTTTCAGCACCTGCTTGCAGTATGCCTTCGCTACCTGTGAAAGTATTAACGTCATCAGAAACAGCAACACTAAGGTAGCCAGCACCTAGATAAATATTAGTATTTTTAGCTACTGGAATATCGTAGGTTACTGTAGGTACAAATACCCCAACTCCACAATCATCGAAACCACAATCAATCTCACCACCTAAAAGAGAACCCCGCAAAGAGACTTTAGCCCTCGGAAAAGAAATACGTCCGTTCAAACCGCCAAGCCCTACATCTTTAATAGCACCACCAGCGATGCCAAGATAACCTTCAGGCATTCCCTTAGGTTGAGCGTTTGCAGAATTGCCTCCAACAAAAGCCAAAGCAAAAGCGATCGCAGACGCAGCGGAAACTTTAGCAGCAGACTTAATAAACCGTTGCATAATTACCTCTACAAATTTATGAAAGTTGTTCTCAGTTCTTTTCGGAATCAAAGAAGATGCACAGCACTTTTTCCTCGTTAATCCTTCTTTGCCCTCTTCATGTCTATATATTAACTCCGTATTTTACGGGATACAAGTCTGTCAAATTACAATTTTCAGAATATCTCTGTAATGCTTACAAAAGCTCTGAATAGTAATATCAAAAACCATATTTCATAGATCAAAAGCTTGCTTTACCTGGATCTACGGCGAAACCAAAACATAAATACCACGCTTCCCGAGAAAACAAATATCTCTTGGCTTAGTGCATTTTGCCTTTTATCCAAGTATATTAAGCAGTAAAACTCCTAAAGACTCATTAATGAAATTACTCCCATCTTCCCCCCATCACTTAACACCGGTAATCTTGTACCGGGAAGGGAGTTATGTCCTAGTAGACTCCGCACCCGGACAAACCTTGACATTTCCATACAACAGATAGTGCAATATTCTTTTTAAATAAAATTTACATAAACATCCTAGACTTGCTCCAACTTTTTATAGTAATTTATGCTTGTGGTTGGTTGTCCGTATAATCATTTATATTCATTAGTTTATTTGTGTTGCTAACTTCTATTAAAACAAAGTTAAAATTGACATCATCACAAAAAATTATGATGTCAAAACATGCTGGTATATCCCGATTTATTTACAATTGGGGACTTGCAACTTGGCAAGCTTTGTATAGAGAAGGATATCAACCAAGTCATTTGATTTTAAAGAAATTTTTTAATAATGAAGTCAAGCCTACTTTACCTTGGATAAAAGAGAAAGGTATTTGTCAAAAAATTACAGAATTCGCTTTTAATAATTTAGGGAAAGCTTTTAAAAATTTCTTTGATAAACGTGCAGAATATCCCAAATTTAAAAGAAAAGGTAAAAACGATAGTTTTACAATAAATGCAAGTGGTAGACCAATAAATATTGGTGGTAAACGTATTAAGTTACCTACCATTGGCTGGGTTTCAACACATGAGATTTTGCCTCATACAACAACCAAAACCTTGACTGTATCTAGAACAGCGGGTGATTGGTATATTTCTTTTTCTTATGAAATAGAACCAGAAATTACTCAAAAGCAATATGATTATGTCGGCGTTGATGTCGGTATAAAAACCTTAGCCACTTTATCAACGGGAGTAGTTTTTTTAAATCCCAAAGCTTCTCGCGGCGCTAGAAAAAAATTAGCTTTTTTGCAACGTCAGTTATCGAGAAAAGTCAGAGGTAGTAATCGTTATCAAAAACAAAAGTTGAGAATATCAAAGTTACATCGACGTATTAGAAATATACGTCGAGATGCAACTCATAAAGCAACAACATTTATTTGCAAAAACCACGCAGTAGTTGCTTTAGAGGATTTAAATACTTCTGGGATGTTAAAAAATCACAAACTAGCTGGTGCAATTAGTGATGCTAACTTCTACGAATTCCGTAGACAAGTAGAATATAAAGTAATTAGATATGGTGGAATTGTCATCAAAGTTGATAGATTTTACCCATCTAGTAAAACTTGTTCTAATTGTGGAGAAATTCAAGAAATTAGTCTGTCTGAACGAGTTTATGTGTGTAAAAAATGTCAGTACACTGCTGATAGAGATTTAAACGCATCCAAAAATTTAGAAAAATATGCACGGCTGGCTAAACCGTGCCTGGACGTTAAGGGATAACTGCTCCCATGCTCCCGTCGAAACGTCAAGTAATGTCAGGTTTTGTCCTGGTTTTATGTAGCAGTCTCTGTCTATAATTACTACGAATATAGTTTATTTTGTCTCTGCTTCCTCATATAGGAATCCGGTTTGATTTTTGGAAGGCGCAGCGTGGCGTAGCCATACTTATTTGTGTAGGCAGGCAAGAGGCAAGAGTACGATAGAGAATTACGAACTACTGAATTTTTTTCAATTTTCAAGTAGGATTCCTATACAAAGCTCTCTTACTGTTTTAAGTTTAATAAGAAGTTTGCTCGCGAATTCATACTTGGATTGAGCAAGGTCAAGTTTAGAGACAGAGGTTATCTGTATGCTCTAACCGATCGGTCTGAAAGATTGTGAAATTTGAATTATGGAATTTATAGAGCACAATTTACAGATGCGGTGTATATTCAAGCGGCTAATATCCAGCAGATAGAGAGATTATTTATTATAGTTGAATTGATTACTGGAATTTATATTTATAGTTTTATCAAAACTCAAATAAAAAATAAACCTTACTCTAGAGTGAAGTTTAAATTATCGTAAAAGGATATTAATAATTTGGTACAACAAACGTTACACAAAAGTGTCAGTTGAAAATTTAGGAGTAAATCGTATTGAAATTGGTATTCGAGGCCACAATCGCTGAAAAGATTCGTAAGATGAAGCAGCGGGTGAAGTGGAGAGACTCCGCGATCGTTGAACGAAATATTGACCAAACTAGCTTAGTCATAGATGATGGTAAAGCCGACGATGTAGAATTTTCATTTCTGGTGGTAGGCGATAGCGGTACGGCTTCCCATCGGGGACATAGTCCGATCAGAAAGGTAGCCGAACTAATGCTACCCCATCACGATGAATGTCGGTTTATGTTACATACGGGGGATGTTGTTTATCAAGTAGGTTCAAGCGAATACTATCCTCAAAACTTCATTAAACCCTATCGAGAATTTATCCTAGGTGGTGAAGATTATAAAAGCATTGCTTACGATGAAATGGTGTTCAAGATGCCTATTTTGCCAGTATTAGGAAACCACGATTACTACGATTTACCGATTATATTCGCCTTAATATCGGCTACAACCTTACCATTTCGTCGCTTAATTCCATCAAAATTAGATATTGAAGTTGGCAGACACGGTTCCCACAAAGGTGATGCATTTGCACGAGCATTCTTAGATTATCTGTGTCGGTTTAAACGAAAGGGTGAATTGGTAAGTCATTTGGACAAATACTACACTGCCAAAACAGATACTCAAAGATGCCTTCGTTACGTACCAGGACAATTCACACGCCTTCCCAATCGTTACTATAGCTTTCGTTACGGTGGGATTGACTTTTTTGCTTTAGATTCCAATACTATTAATAACCCGCTTCCTTTACCGGAAACAAAGGAAGGAAAAGCTTATGGTTTATTATTACAAAAAAGACGCACAGAGTTAGAACTTGAAATTGAAAAAATAAGGGATATTTCCGAAAAGCTGAATCCAAATAATCCCAGTGACGCAGAACAAATCGATGACTTACAATCGAATCTATCGCAAATCGAGGAAATGATTGTTGATATTGAGAAGCAATTACATACTTCTCCAATTACAGCTACCGATACGGAACAACTTGAATGGCTCAAGCAGCGTTTAATTGAATCTTGGCATAATTCGGAAGTGCGAGGACGAATAATTTATTTTCATCATCCTCCCTACGTTACTGAAGCAACTAAATGGGAACAAGCACAGACTCTTGCTGTTCGCAACCGCATACGAAAGGTACTCAGTGCAGTTGCTGCGCAAGTAACTTCCTTAACTCAAGATCGTCCCATAGTGGATTTAGTCTTAAACGGACACGCTCACTGTATGGAACATATAGAAACATTAGATACAGGTAGTGCCGACTCCAACATCAACTGGATTGTTTGCGGTGGTAGCGGACATAGTTTGCGACGGCAACGCTCCCAAGGATCTGACTTGTGGGAATCTTCCTCAACAAGCAACGAAAAAAAAGCTAAATTAGTAGCGCGATCGCATCTTTTTGTTGGTCGCAATGGTTCCGGTTCTCATAAAAGAAGACCTTATTCAGGGCTTAGGATTGATGTTAAAGAAGGTTTTCCTGCCAAGTTCATTGTAAAACCTTTGGTTATAGAACGCTATCAACGCCAATGGCATCAACCGCAAATTGAGTCATTTACAATATGATAATTAGTATAGTATTTTAAAGCATTGGTCAAAATTAGGAATGGTCGCAACTGGAATATTTTGCTCCTAGGGGAGGCCCTTACGGCGGTGTAGATTTTCTTAGGGCATTATTGCCGTTGCTCGTACACTCACTAGTTTTAAAACCAATAATAAGACAGTGAGCGTACGGCAGCAACCAGGATCTTGTGACAATTACGACCATTCCTGAAAATAAAGAAACCCGGTTTATTGAAGAAGCCGGGCTAGAGAGTTCTGAGAAATTTTTTGGAAGTGCTACAGAAGATTTATAGAAACTTAGTTCAAAGATTCTGTAGTAGTGTTACCTGTCATTTGTTTTTTAAATGATTCAATTTCAGCAGCTAATTCTTTTCTAGTTGGTGCTTTGAGTAAATAACGCAAAACAAACCAAGTAGTATATCCAATGCCAATGAACTCAAAAATTGGGGATACCAAGGGGAAACTGTTTATTGCAGCTAGTATTGCTAAAAGCACTTTTAATGCAACAAACGAAGCCAAAAACACGGCAAGTGCAATAATCGGTGTTTTGTATGCGCTATAAAATTTGTTTAAGTCTTGAGGAATATCTGCCAAAAATTGAGAAACTTGTGCACCAAGCATTTCCAATTGGTTTGGTTCCTCAGTAGGTGGTATTTTAGCTAAAGTCTGGGGATTAGTACCGTCAATCGCTGGTATCTCGTTTTGTAGAGCGGTATTAACCTTTTGTGGTTCCTTAAATTCTGTCTCCATTTTTTTCTCCTTACTTTGATATAGTTAACAACTGACATTTCTAAGCTTATTTAGCTATTGAAACTTTAATCCACCTATCACCATATTTACTTTATTCCTTTAGAAAAAACACTTATTTGTTAATTTATTGTTACTTTAAAACGATTCAAAGAAAAGTCTTTGTTATCGAAAGTAGGCCATAGGGAATGGTGTATAGGAGATTAGGGAAGGAAATAAAACTATCTATTTATATATTTTTACTTTTTTTGACAATATTCCCCATTACTTTCTTAGGGCATAATCGCGCCAGTCAGATTTGCACCATCTAACAAAGCACCATTAAGTTTAGCTCTTTGGAGATTTGCATCGCTCAAATTTGCGCCTCTCAAGTCAGCATTTCTTAAATTCGCACCACTGAGGTTAGCACCACTGAGGTTAGCACCACTGAGATTGGCACCGCTTAAATCGACACTACTTAAATCGGCATTTTTTAAATTAGCTCCCCCTAAATTGACTTCACTAAGATCCATTCGGCGCAAATCCTTTCCTTGCCAATTTGCTCCACCAAGGTTTTTAGCAGGTTTATTTTTGGAGTAGACTGGCGGTGCTATTTCTGTTGTATTTGATTGGGAAAGAGGATTTTCTACTGCTGGCGGAGCGATTGTTTCCACAGGTGCTTGTGAAATATCTGGTTGTGAGATTGATGAATCTGATGAATCTAATGATGAAAGGGGTGCTTCCACGCTTTTCAACGCTAGATAAATACCCACACCAGATAAAAGAGTCGCCCCGGTGAGTATAGCAGCAAGAGTTAAAAGCAAACCTCGGCGCTGTTTTCGCGGATGCATTAGTAATGAAGTTAGAAATTAGAAATTATAAATTATAAATTATTAGGTTAAATATTAAACTGTATTGTGACCAGCATCACTTCATTTTAAGACCTCGATCACTTTGTGTATATTCGGTTATCACTTAGATTATGGAAAAAGATGAGTTATAACTAAAGCGAAAATGCGGACAAATTTATAGTTTGCTCAGAGGGATTATCATGTGGGAAAAGCTTTTGCTGGCGATTGGTTTAACATTTACCCTTCAATTATGTACGCAAACAGGTGTATTCTCTCTAAGTCAAACTACCAGAGAAAATATACAATATGAAACTGTGCGGTTTGTAGCGCAACAATACGAGAACTGAATCTGTTTCAAAGCGTACCTTCTTATGGATTTTCTGCTTTGATAGGATAACGGTTATCAGTTGAGCAAAAGTATAAGTACCTATGCCTTCATTTATATAACATTTCGTTTTGGCGAGGAATAGGAAATAGGGAGTAGGGAGTAAGGAGTAGGAAAGGGTTATGTCACTCAGGAGTAATTATATATTTGAGAAATCTTGTGGTTAGAGGCAAACTAAAGAGAATTTGCGATATTTTCAATTATTATTAGAGTTTTTACTTAGGTAAAGAATAGTGATGGTATTAGTTTTTATAAGTTAAGCTGGGTAGTCAGGAAAACATACTACTCCGCCAGTCACTGTTATGAAGAACCAAATTATAGCTACAATCCTATTTATTTCGACTTTCAGCTTTACCTCTACAGCCCAAGCAGCAAATTCCCAAGACGTTAGACAGTTATTGGCAACCAAGCAATGTCAAAACTGCGATTTGAGCGGTGCGGGTTTAGTAATGTCCGATTTATCTGGAGCTGATTTACGTGGAGCCAATCTCAGTGGTGCAAACCTCAGTCGTGCCAATCTCAGTGGTGCCGATTTACGTGATGCCAATCTCAGTGGTGCTGGTTTATTTGGAGCCAATCTCAGTGGTGCGAAACTCAGTCGTGTAAATTTATTAGGTGCAGATCTCAGAAATACTTATCTTGTTAATGCACGGTTGACAGATGTAGATGTAAATGAAGCTAATTTACAGGGAGCGACTGGTATTACATCGCAAATTGCTAAACCAGAGCAATTTTATGCTTGGGGTATGGCTTCAGCAGAAAAAGGTAATTTGCAGCAAGCAACACAATATTTCAATCAAGCGATCGCCATTAAACCCGATTATGCAGGAGCTTACTTAGCTCGCAGTGTTGCTCGCTATCACATGTTGGATAGCAAAGGTGCTTTTGAAGATGCTCAATTTGCTGAAAAACTATTCAAATCTCAGAAAGACATTACTGGATTACAAACAGCACAAGCATTTATTTTAGAAATAAAAACACCCCAAGAAGGAAAAGTACGACCATCTAAACCTACTTTAATGGACTTTGTGGGAAGTCTTAGCTCTGTCTTGCTTCAGTTTTTACCTTTTTAGTAGAGGGAGTAGAATTTAGGAGTTCATAATTGATAATTGTTCGTTGATAACTGATTAATGTCTATTTCTAATGAATTGTGGGAAGATAATCACGATTTAGCACAAGCATGTTTGAAGCATCCTTTTTTACAAGGAATTGCTGATGGTACTTTAGAGCGGCAGAAATTTGCTTATTATGTAGGACAAGATGCTTTTTTCTTAGAATCTTTTGCTCGCGCTTATAGTATTGCTGCTGCTAAAGCACCAGATTTTTCTGTATTCACCACTTTTCATAATCTAGCTGGTGGCGTGTTGGAAGAATTGCAGCTACACCAAAGTTATGCTCGCAAGTGGAATGTGGATTTACAGGTACAACAACCAGGTAATACAACTCGTCGCTACACAGACTTTTTATTAGCGACTGCTTGGGGTGGAAATATTGGTTTAATTGCTGCGGCTATGTCTCCCTGCATGGCTTTATATGCTTTTTTGGGAAAAGAATTAGCGCGTGATGGTATTCCAAATCATCAATATGCAGACTGGATTCGTACTTACAGCAGCTCGAATTTTCAACCTCTGACGGAACAACTTGCAAATCTTCTTGATACCTATGCTACTAATATTGCTTCGGTGTCTTCCCCTTATAGGTATGCAATGTTATGCGAATTAGACTTTTTTCAAGCAGCTTGGGAATCAGGGAACAATGAACAATAGGAATGGCACCAATTGTCACAAAACCCTGGTTGGTGTCGTACACTCCGCAGTCTCATTATTGCATTAACAATTAGTCAATGTACAAGCACCCTACAAGAAAATATACTATTTGCGGTCATTCCTATAAACTTCTGAAATAATTAATCTTAAACCTTACAAAAAAGGCAGAGGGCAGAGGGGAGATGGCAGAAGGTAAAAATATAAATAAAAACTTTAGTTCTGAGTTTAAAGCTCAGTAAAAAAAAACACAATATTTTGAGACGCGCAGCGCGATAAATATTTATGTCCTTATTTCA
>JBCCSG010000308.1:0-8894 GCA_039200565.1 Cyanobacteria bacterium P01_D01_bin.50
AATTTATTACCTTACCGAATTTACGAAATATACTCGACGGATGAAACCTTTTTTATTAAAGTATATTTCGTTTATTTTAATGCCATTATTTAAAAATAGCGGTCGCCTTCTCCAAATAGAAATTAATTGATGATTTATATTTACATTTCGCACTATAAAAAACTATGTCTAAAATCTAAAATCTAAAATCCAAAATCTAATGATAAACAGTTTTCAACGTGCTATCAAAGCATCTGGTTCCTATGCTCCAGATTATAAATCTTCCCTCATTCTTTCAGTTTTTGCTTCTGTGATTCAGGGAATTGTTTTTGCTTTATTAATTCCTCTGCTCAAAGCTTTAACTCAAAACCCTATCGATACTAACAGGGTTTGGACGCTTATAGTCTTAATGGCTTTCCTTGTCATAGTCGAATTTCTGATTCGGTGGCGAGAACTTGAATATGGCTGGGTGACAGCAATTGATGCAGCTAGTGAAATGCGATCGCGTTTGGGTGAACAATTACGTCGCATTCCTCTAGAACAACTTAATAATCGTCGTGATGGGGATTTAAATGTCATTCTCAGTGGTAATGTTTCTGATGCACTGCTCTCCATTGGGGAAATTTCCAAAATCATTATTCAGACAATGGTTGTCCCTACAGTCATCGTTTTTATTACCTTCTTTATTGATTGGCGACTTGCTATGGCAATGCTGGTTATTTTCCCCTTAACTATCCCCTTTTACCGACAACAGCGAACTGTAAGCATTAAAGAATTGCGTGAAGTTGCTCTCTCAGATGCAGATACAGCATCCCGGATTATTGAATATGCTCAAGGTTTACCGGTGCTGCGGGCTACCAATCAAATCGGGGAAAAATCGCAACGGTTACGTCAAGCCATATCTCAACAAAGGCAGACTCAAGCCCGTGCGAATCGTCTCGCAACAATGCCCGCGATTCTTCTATCTACAGTGGTTCAAGTGGGAATTGTTGTTATTCTGGCTCTGGGTGTACTATTTTTACTTCAAGGTACAATTGACCTCGCTTCTGTATTTGCATTAGTAATAATTGCTACTCGCTTTAGCGAACCCATCGCTATCTTTGGTAGTATCACAGTTGTCTTTGACTTGATGGAGGTAGCATTAGAAAGAATAGAAGCTTTAATGGCAATTCAACCCCTACCTACAGGGAATCCTCCTGCCACTATCAACAAATTTGATATTTCTTTTGAAAATGTCACTTTCGCTTACGCAGACCAAAATGAACCTGTTTTACGCAATATTTCCTTTCATTTAGCAGAACGCAGTTTAACAGCGCTGGTTGGTAGTTCCGGAAGCGGTAAAACAACAATTACACGATTAATCAGTAGATATGCTGATGTTAAACAGGGTAGCGTTTGCATCGGTGGAACAAATATTAAAGATGTAGACGCTACCGAATTAATGCGCCACATCTCAGTAGTTTTCCAAGATGTATATCTATTTGACGATACCATCCGCAACAACATTCGTATCGCAAAACCCAACGCTACCGACGCAGAAGTAGAAGCAGCAGCAAAAGCCGCGAATTGTTATGAATTCATCTCGCGCTTACCCAAGGATTATGATACCCAAGTGGGGGAAATAGGTGGCGCACTTTCAGGAGGAGAGCGTCAGCGTATTTCCATTGCCCGTGCTATTCTCAAAGATGCTCCCATCGTATTACTAGATGAACCCACATCAGCCCTAGATACTGAAAGTGAAGTTGCAGTACAAACAGCAATTGACAAACTCGTGGAAAATAAAACAGTAGTGATAATAGCCCATCGACTTTCAACTGTCACAGGTGCAGATAATATTTTGGTATTGGAAGAGGGATCAGTAATAGAGAGTGGAAATCACGAAGAATTAATTGCTAATAAAGGACGCTATGCAGATTTATGGAACGCACAACAGCGATCGCGTAAATGGCGAATTGCAGCATAAGCACCAATCATATCATGTCCGGATGATTAGTTATTATTGCCGCATCTGTGGCGAAAACTAGAAATCCTCTTTCCCCCTGCTCCCTGCCCGTTTTATTACAAGTGTTTTGCAGTGCATCATATGATACAATTACCTCTATAATTAACCAGCATTAATTCCCACGACTTATAAAGACGTAGCATTGCTACGTCTTTACATTGTTTAGGGAATAAATAAACCTGTATTTATTGAAACTAATTCTTAATAATTATAGTGATAATATTAATACAAATTCTATTCGCAATCCATGGAAGGCCAAACAGGAATCCGTCAACGTCAACTTTGCATTTTGGGACTTGATTATAAAACCGTTGCGGCTTCAGCCAAGCAACTTGAGCTGAGTACTAACGCTTATCTGCAACAAGAAACTGGCCCGATTCTCAAAAACGAGCTTTACTATCCACCAGATCGTTTGAAGACGAAACAAAATTCTAATCTCATAGAATTTGCATAAATGTATTTATAATTACATAAAATCTTGACTATTGATAATTATTATTAACAATGTACTTAGTATACTGTATTTTTTTGAAAGTTATGATTAGATTAAGAATAGTCAATGGTTGTTTTAAGTTGCAAGATGTTCTAGGCTAAGCGTACAAATAGTTCCCCCAACTCAAGATTTATGGGAAATCTTAGCTTAAGTACAAGTAATATTACAGCCAAAATATTTGTGAACTTGTTGCAAGAAGCTAATTATGAAAAAGAATGATTTTTTATACTCTTCTAGTTCCTATGAGGAAGGCTTTGACAAAAATTTAGTATTTAATGCTAATTTACAGGAGTTTTCTCAAACCATAAGTAACATTGCCAACTTGCAGACTTGGGGGAAAATATCTTCTTTTGAAGCATACCTGGAAGTTAAAGCTGCCTATAAACATCTGAAGCGCTCGAAAAAAGTATTGGGGATTGGTAAGAATAATTATCAACAAAATACCTGAAGTTATGGCAACTTTGTTTTTTCCGCAAATCAGATGATTGTGGATTTTGATTGATTATTCCAAAAAGGATGGGCTTGAGTGCTTGATGCAAGGACTCTATTACACGTGTATATAATTTTGCTCAAACGTCTATCGTAGAAACAAATAAATTAAGCTAAATACATAATGGATGAAGAAAGGATAATTGTTGTTGGTGGTTATGATGGTTGTGGTAAAACTTCTTGGATTTATCAGCAAATAGCTTCACAAGAAAAAGCTTGTCCTAAATCCCAGGAAAAAATACTATATTTAAAAGCTGGTACAGGACAAGTTCAGATAGACCAGAAGAGAATTAGTATTGACTTTCCCACAGTAAAAATTTTTGGTGATGGCCAAGAAGTCGAGTTTCTGGCCGAACTAGAATCAGCTGATATAGCCTATATAGAATTAGGTAATAACTTAGGATTAGGATATATCGACCAGCTTTTAAATGATTTACCTTATTATCCAATAGCAATTTTACCTCCAGGATGTAAGCGGTGTAGATGGCATTCATGGGCAAAAGAGGTACTTACAGGTGCAGCAATGAAAGCTTCAATAGAGGAAGTGGAGACATTTCGTATAGAGACTACTGGAAAGGTTATTTGTGGAAATTATTTCAATAAGTTTTGGAATAAAATTATTTGTAATACCTATGGAAAAGTGATTCGTGCTAAAGGTATTTTCCATTTAGAAGACGGCAATATAATTTATGCTGATTTTGTTGATGGTGTACCATGTATAGACTTTTTAAATTTAAGTTTGCCACGTTATTTACATGGTGAACCTAAATGTTTTAGTGGATTAGAAATAGTAGCTTCTTCGCTGAATAAAGATGCTTTAGGTGAAATAATTGACAAAATTTATGTCGCAAAGTTTAGTGTTTTGTGAATGTATAGCATTGTAAGGTGTGTTACGGCTATGCAAACATTTGATAGTTCAAGTAAATGTGAAATTGCCGTAACGCACCAATTATAAAGTACATTATGACGCAAAAACTTTTTCTGACAAGCCATATATACTCATGGCTAATACATTAACCTAAGTAGCTCGGTGTTGAAAATAGTAATTAGAAATAGTGAATGGTGAGTAGTGAATAGCAACAAGGATTTCCACTAAATTTACATTATGTAATATAGTTCGGTTTATTTGTAGCGACTTACTTACAATTAAATTAAAATTCTATTCAAAATCAACTTGACCTAAAATATCATCTAATTGATTTTGCTCGAGTTCAGCTAAGGAGAAATCCGAAGGTGTATAACCACCAGCGTCGGGAGATTGACAGTGTTCTATTAATTTAATCAGCGCTTCTAGATATTTTTCACTTAAATTTTCTATAACGTATTGATCGTAAAAATGTTTGCTGTAAGTCCAAGTAAGTTTAAGTTGCTCATCAATGATTGAACCGTTAATTTCTAAGATATAGGGTCTTTCTGAGTTGGGATCTTGGGTTAAACCGGGTGATTCTTTTGCTATTTCAAAGATATTTGATGCTGTTAACATCGAGTCGAATTGTCCTAGATAGTTAAAGCTGATTTCTGGTGATGCTAATTCAATATTTTGTATTTTATCAGCTTTTAAATAGCGCCATACATTATAATCTATACCATTATTGGGTATACGTAATTGTTCTTTGATGCATTTGATTGCTTCTCCTGGATTGTTAATATCTGATAATTCTGCTAAATCTAAATTTACTGGGACTATATTAGTAAACCATCCTACCGTACGGGATAAATTAAGGTTATCGAATAATGATGTTCTTCCATGTCCTTCTAAATCAATTAAAAGCGATGCTTTACCCGTCTGGTGAACAAATGTTTGGACTAAAGCTGTTAGTAATATGTCGTTAATTTGAGTATTATATGCTTGAGGTACTTCTTTTAATAATGCTTGGGTGTGTTCTTGGGAAAGGATAATATCTATTTGTTCACTTGTGGCAATTGTGTTAGGAAAACTTTTTGTATAATTTTCCGATTTTGAGGAAGTAAAATGAGATGAAAAGTTAGATATTTCATCAGAGTTTGCATATATTTGTAAATATTCAGACCATTCTTTAAATGAAGTGGTTTTTAATGGTAATTGAATTGGTTTTCCTTGACTTAACTGTTCGTATGCGGTTTGCAAATCTGATAATAATATCCGCCAAGAAACACCGTCAATAACTAAATGGTGAATTACAAATAGTAAGCGACTGGTTTGATTTTCTCCAAAGTTTAATAATGCAACTCGCATTACTGAACCTGTTGATAGATTAAGACTTTTTTGAATTTGATTTGCGATATTATTAATTGTATTTTGTTGCTGTGAATCTGTAAGTTGAGAAAGGTCAAAACAGGTAAAAGGAACTTCTGAACTTGGTTCGATATGAAACTGCTCCCAACCAGATTCATTATGTTTAAATCGTAGTCGCAATGCATCATGGTGTAGTAATAATTCTTGCAATGCTTTTTCTAACCAATTTAAATTAATTTTGGTTTTAACTTTGAGTAAGACAGCTTGATTGAAGTGGTGGGGATTAGCTTTTTGCTGTTCAAAGAACCAATGTTGAATCGGTGTCAGGGGAACGGAACCTGTAATAATTCCTTGTTCGGCTTGAATTAATGGAGTTTGGGTTGCAACTGCTGCTAATTCAGCGATGGTTTGATGTTGAAATAATTGTTTTGGTGTAATTTGAATTCCCGCTTGATTAGCACGACTAATAATTTGAATCGCTAAAATTGAATCTCCTCCTAACTCAAAAAAGTTGTCGTTAATTCCGACTTTTTCTACTCGTAGGATATCCGTCCAGATTTGTGCAAGAGTTGTTTCGAGAAGGTTAGTAGGATTTACAAATTCATTTTCTGAGATGGTAACATCTGGTAAAGGAAGAGCGCGACGATTGACTTTACCGTTTGCTGTTAGAGGTAATTTTGGAAGATAAATAAAGATAGAGGGAATTAAATATTCTGGAAGTTTATCACTTAAAAAACTTCGTAAATTAGGAGTTAAATTATTATTTATTATTTCTTCATTTGATACATAATAAGCAATTAAACGCTGAATATTTTCTTGATTTTGCACAATTACAACAGCTTCTTGAACTTGTGGATGCTGAGATAAAGCTGCTTCAACTTCTCCAAGTTCAACTCGGAACCCGCGAATTTTAACTTGATTATCAAAACGACCAAGATATTCAATCGTACCATCTGATAAATAACGAACTTTGTCACCAGTTTTATATAACCTCACCCCGGCTCCGGCACCCCTCTCCTTATTAAGGAGAGGGGATGGGGAGCCACTGCGTTGGTGAGGCAGCGCGGTCTTGGGGGTCTCCCCCATGAGCGACTGCCGAAAGGGTTCCCGAGGCAGCGCGTTGCGGGGGTTCCCCCCGTTGTAGCGACTGCCGTCGACTTGAAGCAAGTGGCGTGGTGAGGTTTTTCCTTCAAAAAACGGATTAGGAATAAATTTTTCTGCGGTTAATTCTGGTCGATTTAAATAACCACGAGCTAAACCATCACCACTAATATATAATTCACCGGGTACACCTATAGGAACGGGTTGTAAATTATTATCTAAAATATAAACTTGGGTGTTAGAAATTGGATAACCTATCGGTATAGATTTATCTACTGGATGCTTCGATGGAACTCGATAACAACAAGCAAATGTTGTACTTTCTGTAGGGCCATAACCATTGATTAACTGACAGTTGGGATAGATTTGCTGTAGTTTTTGAGCATGAATTGGTGATATGATATCTCCACCAGCTAATAATTGTCGAACACCTTTTAAACTTTGAATCTGTTCATCCACCATTAGATGAAATAAACCAGCAGTTAACCACAGAGTTGAAATATGATATTTTTCTAATGTTTCTCCTAACTCTTTTAATGAAGGTTTTTCAGTTGGTAGAAGTACTAATTTTCCTCCATTTAATAAAGCACCCCAAATTTCAAATGTGGAAGCGTCGAAGGAAATTGGTGCAGCTTGTAATATAATTTCTTCTGCACTTAAATTAACGTAATTACTCGATTTAACTAAGCGGACAATTCCTCGATGTGTCGTACAAACCCCTTTCGGTATTCCAGTTGAACCAGAAGTGTACATGATGTACGCTAAATTTTCTGGTGTTATGGAATTAATTAGATTTTCACAACTGTTTTGATTAATTATTTCCCAGTCGGTATCAATATTAATAACGTCCCCTGTGTAGAGACGTAGCAGTGCTACGTCTCCCAAAGATTGCTGAGTAATCAAAAATTCCACACCAGCATCTTCCAACATAAAACTCAATCTTTCTTGAGGATATGCTGGATCTAAAGGTACATAAATTCCCGCAGCTTTAAGAATTGCTAATATCCCAATAATTGCTTCTAAAGAACGTTCTAAATAAATACCAACTCGTGTTTCCGGTTTAACTCCCAAGCTGCGGAGATGATCAGCTAATTGATTAGCTTTGATATTTAATTCATCATAAGTAAATGTTTGATTTTCCCAAACAAGAGCTATATTATCTGGTGTTTTTTGAACTTGTTCTTCAAATATCTGATGTACGCACTTATCTCGTGGATATTCTATTGCTGTTTGATTCCAATCTACAAGTAACTGTTGATTTTCTGATACAGTTAATAAAGGTAATTCAGATATTTTTTGCTCTGGCTCATCAACAATTGCTGTTAATAAAGTCTCTAAGTGTCCTGCAATTCTCTCAATAGTTTCTGACTTAAATAAATCTAAACTATATTCTAATACCCCAGTCAAACCTGATGAGGTTTCATGCATTGACAAAGTTAAATCAAATTTAGCAGTGTTATTATTACTTTCAAGAGCTTCCCAATACAAACCTTCAATTTCTAAAGCTTCCATTGGCGCATTTTGCAACACGAACATTACTTGGAATAATGGAGTATAGCTTAGAGAACGCTGCAATTGTAAACTATCTATAAGTTGTTCAAAAGGTAAATCTTGATAAGCATAAGCACCTAAAGAAACTTCTCGTACTCGATTTAACAATACCTCAAAAGTAGGATTTTCTGATAAATCCGTCCGCAGCGCTAAAGTATTGACAAAAAAGCCAATTAACCCTTCAATTTCTGGATAATTACGATTAGCAATGCTGGTTCCAACAACTATATCCTCACTTCCTGTATAGCGATAAAGTAAAGTTTGGAAAGCTGCTAACAGCGTCATAAATAAAGTACAACCTGACTGTTGACTTAAACGTTTTAATTGTGCAGTTAATTCTGGAGAAATTTGAAAAGTATAGCTATCTCCTCTTAAACTTATAACAGCAGGACGAGGATAATCTGTAGGTAATTCTAATAAATTGGGAGCATTTTGTAACTGTTTTTGCCAGTAATTGAGTTGATTTTTTAATACTTCTCCTTGTAACCATTCTCTTTGCCAAACAGCAAAATCTGCATATTGAATTGGTAATTCCTGTAACCTCATCCCGTCCTTACGGACACCCCTCGACCTATCAAGGAGAGGGGAAGAGGGTGAGGTTTTTTCTTCGTATAAAATTCCTAATTCTCGCACCAAAACCCCAATTGACCAGCCATCGGCAATAATATGATGCAAGGTAAATAAAATGATATGATCTGTATCGCTTAAACGTAGTAATTTGACTCTTAGCAAAGGACTAGCATCAAGTTTGAAGGGTTGTATTGCTTCAACTTTTGCTAATCCTTTAACCTTAGTTTCCTGAATTGATTCAGGAATATTACTTAAATCAATAATTGATAAAGGTAAAGAATCAACGGAGTTAATTTGCTGTATAGCTTGTCCGTCAACAGTTACAAAAACCGTCCGTAGAGTTTCGTGACGACTTAGAATATCATTTAAACTTTGTTGTAAAGCATCAATATTAAGCGAACCAGTCAACCTTACAGCTGCGGGAATATTGTAATAGGGACTATTCGGTTCTAACTGACATAAAAACCAAAGTCGTTGTTGAGCAAAGGATAAAG
>JBCCSG010000309.1:0-8893 GCA_039200565.1 Cyanobacteria bacterium P01_D01_bin.50
AGTAGGCAGTCGGCAGTCGGCAGTGGAGAAATAAATAAGCTATTTATAAATAAAATTAACTAAATTTGCTGAAACTATTGCACAATAAAGGTTTAAAAAATTTAATTCTGAAATTTAGCATACTATGTAGTAAAGAGCCAAAATTTTAATGGGAACCCTGTGACACTTTGATTGATTTTTAACGTAAAAATAATGTTTTCGTGTCACGCATCAATCAGAGTATTGTGACAATTGCGTAAGTTTTGATATTGTCAGGTAAATAATTTTTCAAAGCCCTCTAAGCTATGAATATTGACACTAATGTAAGAGTCACCGCTTTGTATTCATGTCTAAATCTTTAAATTATACTATGTATTTTGAATTACATTTGACAAAAAAATATATTTATTTAACTTACTTATTGATTTTTCCTTTGTGATTAAAAATATGCTTATACTCTGAATGATAAACTAGCGATTTGGTTTATTGAAACCTAAAGCGGGTAAAATACAAATAATTTGATATCAAAAACAATCTTGAGTTGAGAACTAAAATTTATGGCTCTCCCAACTTAGGTATGATAAATTAATATAAGTAATTGGGCTGAGCTTTAGATAAAACTACAGATTCAATAAAAATATAATTTGATTTGATTGAATCCCTTGCTATTTAATGAATTTAAGCCTAAAAAAATATTTTTTCTTAGATATGAGTCTTAGCAAATCTACAGATGGATTCAAAATTTAAATATAAAAGAGTCATTTAACCTTCCTAGAGATACAGTTCGAGGAAAAATCTTATTTGCGGAAAACTTATTGAATTAGCTGCTGTTTAGCAAGCATTTAATTATCAATATCCTAAATATATTCACAAAAAAATTAGCTGCCCTTGTTGCAAAAAATTGCATTTAAAAAGACAGCAATATATTTTTATAACTACTTACTCGGCTTTAACTTTTTCTGGAGATGTTTCTTCAGTATTGTAGAGTGGGGTTTTATCAATTCCACCGACTTTGTTTAAGGGCCAAAAACGAAGTACGGCACGGCCAATAATATTTTCACGAGGTACAACACCCCAACAACGGCTATCATAACTGCTTCCACGATTGTCCCCTAATACTAAGTAGGAGTCGGCTGGAATAGTTTGAGGTTTAGATAGAAATGGCTGTGTAGCTGCTGAGGTACAGACTTCAATTGATGTAATTTGTTCGGAAATAAGGTAATTTTTTTCTGCTAAAACTTTATCATTTATATATACTTTACCCCCTCTCAATTCTACCTTATCTCCAGGTAAACCAATTATCCTTTTAATAAAGGCATCCTGGAATTGTTCCTTTTGTAGCTCTTCCGTAGGAGAGAAAACTACAACATCTCCCCGCTGAGGAATCGAGAAATTGTAACTTAACTTATCAACAATTATTTTGTCTGCCTCCCACTGATTCGGAGTACCGTGCAAAGTGGGTTCCATCGAACCAGAGGGAATCCAACGAGCTTCCGCAACAAAAGTGCGAATCGAGAGAGCAAGCACGATGCTTAATCCGATTGTTTTACCTAATTCAAAAAACCAGGAATTATCGGGTTGTTGGTTAGAATGGCGGTCAGACACTGGATTTTGCATGTAATTACTCAAGTAGAAACTAAGATTAAGCTCCAAAAAAAGAGCCATTTCTAGGGAGACTGTATTTATTTATCTTAACTGTACAAAGATACTGTTAGGAGTTATGTTGTCATGTTGACGGGCACCCATAAAAATTTTTATGAGAACCCTTAACGGGCACCCATAAGATTTTTTTCTTCTAAAAAAAAATTATGGGAACCCTTGACGTAGTTATTTGTAATTGAAAAGTTAAACATTCTTCGTTGCCAATAACACATATTGGCTATTGTCTTGTATTTCACTAGTTTAACTTCAATAAGCATGGCTGTATGTCAAAATTTGCTGTTATTCAACTGAGTGTATCCTCATGTCATCTACTAGTTTGCTAATTCGCCGTGCGAAAATTATTTTACCTGATGGTAACTTTATGGTTGGGGATGTGCTTACGCGCGATCGCCAAATTATTAAAGTTTCACCATCAGAGATAATAGATGAAACACCTACCCGCTTAATTGACGCTGATGGGTTAACTTTGTTGCCAGGAGTTATCGATCCACAAGTACATTTTCGGGAACCAGGATTGGAACACAAGGAAGACTTGTTTACAGCTTCTTGTGCCTGTGCGAAGGGAGGAGTCACTTCGTTCTTGGAAATGCCAAATACCCGCCCTTTAACCATTACTCAAGAAGCTTTAAATGATAAGTTACAGCGTGCTGCTAGTAAGTGTCTTGTTAATTATGGCTTTTTTATTGGAGCAACGTCAGATAATTTGTCTCAATTGTTATACGCTAGCCCCACACCAGGCATCAAAATTTTTATGGGTTCGATGCATGGTCCTTTACTAGTAGATCCTCAAGAAATATTAGAAGCAATATTTGCCAATGGTGAAATTTTAATTGCAGTCCACGCCGAAGATCAAACCAGACTTAAACAACGTAGAGAAGAATTCGCAAATATTCATGATGTAGCGATTCACTCTCAGATACAAGATAATCAAGCAGCATTAATCGCAACTCAACGAGCATTAAAACTTTCTAAACAATATCGCCGTAGGCTACATATTCTCCATATGTCTACAGCAGAAGAAGCTAATTTACTGCGTCAAGATAAACCGAGTTGGGTAACAGCAGAAGTAACACCCCAACATTTATTTTTAAATACAACTGCTTATGAAAAAATGGGCAGTTTCGCTCAGATGAATCCTCCTCTGCGAACATCTCACGATAACGAGGTTCTTTGGCAAGCTTTGCTAGATGGGGTTATTGATTTCATTGCTACGGATCATGCACCCCATACTCTCGAAGAAAAAGCCCAAACTTATCCTAAAAGCCCTTCGGGTATGCCTGGAGTCGAAACTTCTTTGCCTTTAATGCTAACCGCGGTAGAAGAGGGGCGCTGTACTCTTGCCCAAGTTGTTAACTGGATGTCAACTGCTGTAGCTTCTGCTTATTCTATTCCTAATAAAGGGGTTATTTCTGCCGGTTATGATGCCGATTTAGTACTTGTAGATTTAAATTCACGAAAAAAAGTCCGCCGCGAAGAACTAGTCACAAAATGCGGTTGGAGTCCTTTTGAAGGCTGGAATCTGACGGGATGGCCGGTAACAACTATTGTTGGTGGTGAGATTGTTTATCACGAAGGTAAGTTAAATACGGAGATTAGAGGTACACCTTTAAGATTTGAGCGTTAAAATTCAACTTGGGTTTTTGCGTTAGCGGTAAATGTCGTTTCAGGTAATCAAGCCGAATAAATCTTAATATCACCTCAATTAGTAGTCAAACCTTGTAAGCGCTTGTTGTTTCCAACCAAGCGTTTTATTTATCTTCAAAGGATTACAAAAATTTTAAGCAAATATTTTCTTACGGATACCGATAAACTAAATTTCCAGTCAACTCACAATATCAAGAGTTTCTATTTCTTACCTGCCGAATGCGCAGTTTTAGGACAAGTAACTTGATGAAGCCAGAAAAAAGTAGAATATGGCTTCCGGTTATAGGGGACTCTGACTCTTGGAAGGGTGACAACCGCAATATTTTTGCTCAAAAAATCTAAATTCTGAATTTACAGTCGTTATTTATACGATTTATTTTTAAATATCAATATTTTTATTTAAGTATATATTCTGTATTAAATCATATAAATTGTAGTTTAAAAGAAAAGTTTTCAGTATTTTTTGCATTTGACAAACTCAAATCACCTAGATAATACAACTATTGAGAGTATGCAAATTTACTTAAGCATAAAGACCTAGTTTAATATTATCTTTATTTTTTTTAATCAAATATTAGCATTTACCCTTACGAATAATCACTCATGCATATCAAGGATAAACGTGTCAAACTAAACACAAAATTGCATTAACTTAGTTGTTAAAGATGATAAAAATCCTCTTTTAAGAGACTTTTTGCAAATATTCACTTACTAAACATAGAAAATACTGAGTGTGTTGATTGAAGGTTAGGTATTATACACTCTTCTTAAATGTTACTTGATGCGGGCATGATACTTAATCAATCTGCATTGTTAGTATAAAATAAATCATTATAAATCAATTATGTTTTTTTATTTTGTAAATAAATTAGCAGGAATTAAAGTGATTAGAATTACAATGTATTGCAGTTTTTGTGATGAACGAGGAAGTGGCAGATAAAACGCAATAAAGAAGGAGTCGAGATTACTTGTGGGGTTATACTGTAATATTGATCTTTTGTAAGGCAATTTATTGCTACTGACAACGATATTCTTTGCCTAAAGCCAGAATTTCTTTACTAAGAGTGCAATTAAATGGGATGATTTGGGCCGAACGTGTAGCAGAGTTAGCCCCCTCGAAGTATCGGCTTTCGCTTTCGTAAGTTAAATCTATGGTGAGATAAGATTCTGGCTTATAAGGTATCCTTTGTGCCCATTCAATAGCTACTATTCCTGGCGAAACCTCAATACCTTCCCAATAAGTTTCGAGGTTTAACGCTACTATTTCCGAAGCTTCTAGACGGTATAAATCTAGATGGTAAAGGGGAAAACGCCCTTGATTATACTCATTAATAATGGTGAAGGTGGGACTGACGATTGATTCGTCAATACCCAAACCTTCACCTATGCCTTGTACTAAGGTAGTTTTACCTGTGCCCAAATCACCTTCTAGTAAAATTACACTATTAGCAATTAGTGTCTCACCGAGAATGATGCCCAAGCGTCGAGTTGCTAGTGCATCTTTTAGAAAAATTTTCATTTTTTATATCGCAATAGAAATATAAGATTTTTAGAAGTGCCGACACTTCCAGCTTTTTCATTGGAAAATATTAAACGAGGAGTTATTTTTAAATGCCATTAAAAATTGCAATACGCTCAGTCAGTACAACACTTTAAAATTTACTCCAGGATTCAGAGAAAATATAAGCTCTTCATGTAAATTGATGTGGGTTTTGGAGATGTCACCCTGTCATTGGCGGCTAATTAAATAAGGAAATTTCAAGATATGCTGTTTTACTTGAAATAATATTTGACCTTCTGCATCCAGGAGAGAGTCAAGGTTATAAATATTATTTTAGGGGGAGCCATAGAAAAAGCGGCTACAACTCCAAGTGTCTTCCATCTAAAAAGGAAGTTGATTATCAATTAACAGCCGACTCTTTAGCGAAAATTTTGTACAACTTTCGCATGCCTTTGGGAGTTCCACTATACCAACGTAAGAGAACTTGTGCCAACCGTTGATGATCGTGACGCACACAACCTGTTTCATCTTCACTCATCACGTTAGCTAAAACTATTCTACGCCCGCAAAGATTTACTGCTTCGCGATCTAAAAATACGGGATGGGAATTTTCTTTGGCATAGCGAATAAGAGCACGGGCAGAGAGAGACTTTTTATGCACTAAAACTGCATCAAACAGCTTTTGTCCGCAAGCTTTATCGATAGATTGTATGTGATTGGCAACTGTATACCCTTGAGTTTCTCCCGGTTGAGTCATAATGTTGCACACATATATTTTCGGAACAGATCTAGCAGCGATCGCAGTTGCAATTTCCGGTACCAAGAGATTGGGAATCACGCTGGTGTAAAGACTACCTGGACCCATAATAATGTAATCAGCATCTTTAATTGCCTTGAGAGCGGCGGGTAAAGCTGGCGGATTTGCAGGAGTGCAGCCAATTTTGACTACTTTACCTCCAGCTTCTGTAATTTTTGATTCACCTTGAATACGGCGACCGTCAGCTAATTCAGCCCAGAGACGCACATCACTCAAGGTTGCTGGAAGTACTTGTCCTCTAATGGCTAGCACTTTAGAACTGGCTGCGACAGCTCGCTCTAGATCGCCAGTAATTTCACTCATCGCGGTTAAGAATAAATTGCCAAAACTATGACCGCTTAAGCCATCTCCAGCACTGAAGCGATACTGAAACAACTCTGTTAATAACTTTTCTTCATCCGCCAAAGCTGCTAAACAATTACGAATATCTCCCGGTGGTAACACGCCAAATTCTTCACGTAACCTCCCAGATGAACCACCATCATCAGCAACAGTAACAATAGCAGTAATATTCGCACTGTAAGTTTTAAGTCCTCTCAATAACGTAGAAAGCCCCGTGCCGCCACCAATGACAACTATTTTCGGTCCTCTATATAATCTACGATGAGCTAAGAGTACATCAACTAATTCTTCATTACCTTCCGGTTTTAGAACTCGAGTAATCGAACCTACCGTGCGGGTTTGTCCCCAAAGTAGCAACAGCAAACCGCCAATCATCACCACAGGTCCGCTGATGTAGTAAGGTATTATATTGGTTATTAATAAGAGTACACCTCGAACCAACTCCAGCACCCAATAAATTGGTGTTAATCCGCTCCAAATAGCGAAGCCCAGACTTGCCAGTAATACGCCTGCCATACTCATTAGAAACCAGCGTTTTACCGATAACCCAGGCGACAACCACTTAAACCACTGATTAACTCGATGGGGAGTGCGACGGCGCGACTGTTTTTGCATGACGTTAAGAGCTTGTCTGAGAAAACCAATTGACATATCGCAATCGTAAGCAGTGGTCTAAACAATAATTAATTGAAAATTTACACTAAGAGTATTTAACTCGAAGCATGGAATTATTACAATTTGTAATTCCAATTGAAGTAAACTCATGTAGTTAACTTAGCGAGAAAATTAAGTAAAATCACTTCCGTTATATGAAAATAAAGTAAAGTAAATGCAAAGAAAAATTTTAGGATTAGATCCAGGATTAGCTATTTTAGGTTTTGGAGCAATTATATGCCACAAAGATCGAGTTAATTCGGCTGCATTAATCGATTTTGGAATTATTACTACGCCTTCCCATACCCCACTGGAGCAGAGACTATGTACGCTTTACAATGATTTACATACTGTAATCGAACAATTCCAGCCAAATTTGGTGGCTATTGAAAAATTTTTCTTTTACCGTATGTCAAATACTATCTTGGTTGCCCAAGCCAGAGGTATTATAATGTTGGTCTTGGGACAACATCAGATACCGATTGTAGAATTTGCACCTGCTCAAATTAAACTAGCTTTAGCTGGTTACGGCAAGGCTGAAAAATACGAAGTACAAGAAGCTGTCGCACGAGAATTAAATTTAGATTACATTCCTCGCCCCGATGATGCCGCTGATGCTCTGGCGATCGCATTAACAGCATGGTTTCAATTTTAATACTTTATAAATATTCTCTACGTCGCTCAAAGTAATTCTACCGATAGTTTTAGATAAATAAATTGTTAATTTTTATGATTTTTACAATTACCTAGAAATACTTACAATTACCATTGAGTTTCATGGTTCAATCTAAGTAAAAATTCGACCACTAACCTTAGCCTAACTCATATCTCACACCAATAAGATTTGATGTATTGAAATTACTAAGTATTAATAATAGAAGCGACTATTGAGCCATACAAATCAAATTAAATAATGTCTCTTTATTCGGCAGCTTTTAAAGTTTTCATAGTTTATACGGGTATATATATGAGTTGCTTTAAAGTATTGTCGTTGATTATAGGTATTTCTCTGGTATTGAATATAAATCCCGAGATATAATCTAAACTTAAGGATCGGCGGCTTTGTGATTTCATTGTTTTGCCTATGTCAGAAATTGTGGTGATAATTTAGCTAGACAAAAATTATTTAGCAAGCAGTAATAGTAGTTATTTCAGAGCTAAATAAATAGCCATCAAAATTTCAGGCGTTGCTGAATTCGAGTCTGAATTTATAGCAGTTTTCATTTGGATGCAATATAAAGAAGAACCTCACCCCCTTCCCCTATGCAAGATATCGGAGAAGGGTGTCCGACAGGACGGGGTGAGGTAAAGAGTGTATTTCACTCAACCGAAAACGCTATAGATGTTCCAGATGCGATACATCTGATCTCTACAAGGATTTTGCTTATATTACAAATCAAATTTATAGGTCAAATCAACAACATCAAATTTCAAGCATCTAAGTAGCTAATTTAACTGTATAAAATAATGTATATGTACTATTGCTCGGGCTATGTAACGAATGGATTGTAGCTACTTTACATTATTTGTTTTGACTTAGTTATTTCACAAAATTTTGATTTAAAAGAGTACTTATACAAAGTAAATTTGTGATTGCCAACTAAATGACCTACAAGGAAGCAAACCCAGAGTTTTAGACAACTACATCACCTATATATCTTTTAATCTTATACTGACAAATCAATGATTAAGTAGTAATTATTACTTATAGTTATATATTTATCTTTATTAGGACTTACGCAACTGGCCGCCTTTTTTGTATGGTGCTTGTACACTGACTGATTCTGAACGCAATAATAAGACGGTGAGTGTACGGCACCATCCCACTCTTGTGACAATTGCGACCATTCCTGTATCTATTAAGACTACTTTCAGTAAGCGTAAAGGTTTGGGATGAAAATTAAGACCAAAATAATTATTTAACATTATCGTTAAATAATATGCCCTGTACTCAATAAAAAAAATAACTTATTAATAATCAAATATCAAAAATATAATTCATGAAGGGTCGAACTTCTAGGGATAATTTTTTATTTTATGATTAATCATAATTAAGTGAGAATCAAATTATTGTTGATAATATATTTGATTAATTTATTAATTCTCAGTATTCATGACTAGTCACTAGATTATTTGTGCTTTATGAAAATCAACTTATATACTATTGTGTAATTAAGCATATTCCAGTACTCTAACTTACTAATTTTTTGTATGTACAAAAGCTGAAATATAATTAAAAAATAGTAAATAATTTAACAATCAATGATGTATAATATTTAATAAAAAATTATCCC
>JBCCSG010000310.1:0-8859 GCA_039200565.1 Cyanobacteria bacterium P01_D01_bin.50
AACTTCAGCGATGTCGCTAACTGTCTGACATACATCCAAACTGTCTAAAGCAATTTTAGCGATCGCATCGGCTGCTACTTTTTGCTGATTAGTGAAATTATTTAGATATTCAATTGTTTCTCTTGCTGCTGCTGGATTTTGTAAATAAGCTCGCTTAATCATCTCAGCTAAAAAAGGTAGCTGTGAAATATCAGATAAAAAAGGTATTCGCGAAAAAATCCGTTCGTCGAAGCGTGGGGGAATCCAGCGAAGCAAACTTACTACATTCACATGGTAGGAAAGTAAGAATAGAAGGAACATCCACAGCATCTCGATGAAATAGAAAATACCGGGAATAATAAAAAAGACAAAGCCCAAGCCATTAACCAAACCCGCATCAGACTCTATTCCAAAACCAATACCAAATAAAATACCAACCGTTACTCCTAAGGCTATACCCGATGCATTACTTGATACTACAAACCAACCAATACGCCACGCAGAACGCCAATTTCCTATTCTTAACAAAAATTTCAGCACTAACCCAGAAAAGATACCCAATGTGATACCAAAGATTACTATGCCAGTGGCACCCCAACTCACACCCCAAGCAATACCCAAAGCGATACCCCATCCTGAAGCTTGAATCGAATCTAATAAAAATTTAAGTAATGTTTTTTGATCGGATAAAAACGTTTCTACATATAAATGAACAATCAAAAGTAGGGGTACAAACAAGAAAGAACATCTTGTAAACCATTTCTCCAGCTTTTGTTCGTCATTACGCGCTAAACATAAACCTATCCACCAACCGATAAAATAGATAGAGACAAACCACCAAGAAAAAACTTTTTTTGTAATCAATAATTCCCCAATTAACTCTATTGGAATGACAGCCAAAAGCGGTACTATAGCTGTTATCCATAAAACTTGCTGTGCGTAGCGATGCAAGCGGGGATTATTGATAAATTCTGAACGCATTTTAAACGGGTTATCTGTCGGCTTTAGTTGTGGATGAATATCTCGCAACCAGTTAGCAAAGGTATAGGGTTTCAGATAAGCCCAGTAGAGAATACGAAAACATTCAATCAAGTATACCCAAAACTGATTGAGAGAAGCCAACAATTGATTCATGGCTATTTTTTGATTAAATTAAGTAAATATTCTTTGATTTCTGGGAATAAACCTGTAAGAGATAAAATAAGCAAAATTAGGATAAGCAAGCCAATAGTAATATGAGCAATATTTTCTAAAGTATCTATAGTCTGACCAATCCCACCTAAAATAATCGACATCGATGTCGGCGTAGTTGTCATGACTATAATTATTCCAATTAAAAGGATAAGCAAAGCTATAATTAATAACCATGACAATTGAGATTTAGAATGTCCTTTTAATTCAGAGTTATATTTAGAAACCTGATGTTGAAAACGTTGTTTCGCCCATTTCAAATCTTTTTCATCTTGACGCGCTTCCCATAAGTAGTAGCCAGCCAGTTGCAGTAAATAAGGATGGCGGTTACCCCATTGTTGCGCTAAATTTTGTTCTTCTTCTGTTAATACAGGAGTTTCTTCTAGGGAATCTACAGCTAAACGTGTCAATTTAATTGCTTCGTCTGTAGTCAATTCTCCTAATCTAATAACATGACCAACATTAAAAAAACTAGATACAAAACGATACTCTTTTTGATAAACATCAAGCTGTTTGCAAGAAGTTAACACAAGCATCAAGGCGCTATCGTCCATCAAAGAGCGTAAGTTATCATAAAAACCTTCATCGAATTCTTTGCGACGCTCATCTCTGTTTGTAAAAAGACTTTCAAAATCATCCAGACACAAAACAGGTAGTAAACCCTGCGTCTTAAACTCTTCGATTACCTGGGTAAATGTTAAGCGGTTCAGAGGCGTTACTTGTAGTAATTCAATTAATTTTGGCTGACTTCTGACCTTATGACAACTGAATAATTTCTTTGCTACTGCTCGATAAAAATTTTTTTCCTTTTGGCTATTGGCATTTTTTAATGATAGATAAATAACAACATAACTGTCTGGTTGTAAAACTAACTGTTCCCAAGTTAGAAAGAAGTAATAGAGTAAAGAAGATTTTCCAATCTGATGTTCGCCAACAATATTTAAGCTTGTTGGCTGCGAACCTCTCATCCTGCTGATAATTGCCCGTAATGCCTCTTTACGTCCTACAAATATTTCGGGATTTTTCAGCATTGGGCCTGCAACAAATGGATTGGAATGATTCATTCCTTGTGATGTTAATGACTGTTAAGATTTACTATAATTTTTCTACTTATAAAGACTCGTTAATCAAAATACAAACTGCCCATGTATTTTTGGGAAACACTTCAATTCAAAGAAAATAGGTTGAATTTCTATCGCACTCCTAAATTGCCAAGTAAATCTTAAACCCAGTTTTTTTACCCATTTTTTCAAAACTTAAATTTGGGAAGGTCCCTATAGAATTGCGATATACAGCCGATTGTCAGAAAAGCTTTGGAATAGTCGCAAATAAAACTAAGAATACTGTCAAATATTGCTCTATAATTGCAATGATTGAATATAATTTAATCTTTATGTTTGTGTCATACCCACATTCCGTATTGCAGGTTTAATGTACAATATTTGTTCCCTACATAAAGATTTATGCTCTGCTAAACCGCAATACATCTTCAGACTTATATTATGTCAAATTGTTGTAATCTGGGCTAAAAACTTACATGACATCTAAGGAAACTGATGCAAAAACCGACACGTCATCAAAAGCATGGCGTAGCTTACGTGAAAATCTACTTCTAATAACCATCGCCTTGGTGTTAGCATTCTTCATTCGGACTTTTATTGCCGAACCTCGCTACATCCCTTCAGATTCGATGCTACCAACTTTACAGCAAGGGGATAGATTGGTAATTGAAAAAATTTCCTATAGATTTAATTCCCCTAACTTTGGCGATATCGTAGTTTTTCAACCACCACCAGAATTACAGCGTCGTGGATATCCTAAAGACCAAGCTTTTATTAAGCGTGTAATTGGTACTCCCGGAGATACACTCAAAATTGATGATGGTAAAGTTTATCGTAATGATGAAATTTTGCAAGAGAATTATATAAAAGAACCACCAAGAGAGCCTTTTAGCTCGGTGAAAGTTCCTCAAAACCAATATTTTATGATGGGCGATAATCGCAATGATAGTAATGATTCTCGTTACTGGGGATTCTTACCAATAGAGAATATGATTGGCAAGGCAACCTTCCGTTTTTGGCCTCCCAATCGAATTGGTTCTATTTAAAAGTTAAAAGTTAGAAATGTAGAGACGTAGCAGTGCTACGTCTCTACATCAGTTAATAATTCTTAACTTATGGCTTCTTATCGATTCAAAATCGTAGATAATACATTAACTGAGCAAGTATTTCACCAGACAGGTTCAATCGCTTCTGAAAATCAACAATATTGCGATAGGGACCTATAGCAGTACGGTTTTCTACCACCGCTTTTGCGAAAGAAGAATCGATGAAAGGTACTTTTAATAAATTTTCAACTGTTGCAGTATTTGGATTCACAACGTAAGTAATATTATCTAATGATTCGTCGTCATAATAACCAAGTATTAAAATTTCTTCTAAGGGTTTTAAGCGCTGTGACGGTAAACCCAAAGCTGCTGCAATATCTTCTATACAGTAGAATTTTACACCAGTTTGTGCGAGTTCTACAAGAGTTCGGGCTTGATGTATAGACAAACCCGGTAAACGCAACCAATCATCTACAGTAGCTTGATTTGCGTCAATCCGAATACCAAGTTCAACAGCGATCGCAATTTCTTCCCCCGATTTTAATCGGTAATAAGGATCGTTAAGTAACTTCTGACGTAGTTTTTGTACTCTAGTTTTGGGTAACCAGTTTGGATTCATGGGATTGTCAGGGGAGATGGGGAGAAATTTAAATTGTTAATTGTTAATTGCTCACTGCTCATTGTCTAAAAGTTGACGACGCTTTTGTTCAAATTCATATTCGGAAATCAATCCATCCTGGCGCAAAGCATCTAATTTACGTAAAGCTTCAGCAAGCGCTTCCACTCCTGAAGCTTTGTTGGATAAAATAGATTTTGCTGACTTGCCTGAATTAAAATTATGGTTAAAAGTCTCTTCGTCTTGGGCTAAATACCAAACAGCCTCTATAGCACAAGCTACCTTGGGTATTGGTGTCCAAGAAAGTAAAACATAAATCACTCCCCATAATGGCTGTCCTAAATAAAACTTATGTAAGCCTGAGATTGTTACCGCACCAGATAAAGCTAATATTGCAGCAATGCTTCGGCTTTTGTTTTTGGCAAACATATTCCTAATTTATCTATAAATTACCAAATTAAACCATACAGCCGGTTCTAGGTTACTTAAAAAGATAGAAAATACGCAACAAACTAAGACAGTTATATTAACAAAATATCTTGTAAAATTGCAGCATTTTAAATTTCGTTTAGTTGCTACAACTCATCAATAATTTTTATTTCTCAAAAAAAAGTTTTTATTGATTAAATTTGTTACCAATTATTCTTGCGGCAATCAACTAAAACTAAATGTAATAATCATTACTTTCTCACAAATATAACATTAATCTTAAAATATTAGGAAACTTAAAAAAATATATATAAGGTTGTTTCGTATCAAAAATAGATTTATTTCTTAACGATAAAATAGAGTTAATGAAAAATACTTTTCCTAAATAACGTCACTCGGCGTTTTACTTCAAGGAATTCAAGAATTCCTAGTCTTCTGTGGTTAATGACCATTCGTAGAAAATTTGATATATTGCTTGAGCTTATTCCCTAGATTAATTACGTAGATTAAAATAAAACTAGCATGCTAAGTAACAATGTATTAAATCTGAGTACTCTTTAAAATACAAGCAACATGGGATTTTTCGACTCCGATATAGTTCAGCAAGAAGCAAAAAAGCTATTTGAGGATTATCAAGCCTTAATTCAGCTTGGTAATAGCTACGGTAAATTTGACCGTGAAGGCAAAAAGCTTTTCATAAGTCAGATGGAAGAGATGATGGAGCGCTATCGGGTATTTATGAAGCGCTTCGAGCTATCTGAAGACTTTATGGCCCAAATGACAATTGAGCAACTGAAGACTCAATTAAATCAATTTGGGGTGACTCCGCAACAAATGTTCGACCAAATGAATCTTACCTTAGAGCGAATGAAAGCTGATTTAGAAAGAAACTCTTAAATCTTCTGATCGGTTAAGAGTTAAAAGTTTCTTTAAAAAAAGATTACACTTTTAAACTCCTAACAGAAATATTATGCAAAAAGTTATTTTGCCTTAGGACGCTTGAATTTTGAAGGTGGTTTAAAACTCCGTGCAGGTACGCCTTTAAGCGCCCGCACCATAAAATCACGCCAAATCGGAGCTACATCGTTACCACCTGTAGCACCTCTAGATAACGTTCTGTTATCATCCCTTCCAACCCAAACGGCGGTGGTTAGTTGCGGTACAGTACCTACAAACCATACATCTTTTTCTGAAGATGTGGTTCCTGTTTTACCAGCAGATGGACGGCCTATGGCAGCATTTTTACCTGTACCGCCAGCACCGATTACGCTTTGCATAATGTTGATTGTGGAAGCTGCTGCCCAGGGGTTTAGTACTAGTTTGGGCTTCGGTGTATTATCTAGTAAAACATTACCACTACTATCGGTAACGCGAGCGATTACAGTTGTTGGTGACTGCCAGCCATAATTAGCGAAAGTAGCATAAGCAGAAGCCATCTCCAACGGTGTTACTCCAATTGCACCCAGAGGCAGAGAAGTTACGGGTTCCATTGGACTCATAATACCCAAAGTCCGGGAAGTTTCCACTACCTTATTCATGCCGATAGCTTTACCAACTTTAATCACGGGAATATTACGAGACAGCTTTAAAGAGTGACGAATTGACATTGCACCGCCAAAACTACCGTCGTAGTTACGTGGACGATACCAACCACTACCGTCTCTATAGCTTACTGGTGTATCGTACACGATTGTATTCGGAGTATACTTACCAGTGGCAAATGCAGCATAGTAGACAAAGGGTTTAAAAGATGAACCGGGTTGTCGTTGAGCTTGGGTAGCACGGTTAAATTCACTTTTCCTTGCGTCTACACCACCTACTAAAGCTTTGACGAAATGAGTACGGGGATCAACAGCCACCAAAGCAATTTGGTTTTTATATAAACCACGTCTCAATAGCCGATAATGCCAGTTTTTGACAACACGCTCCGCCATTTGTTGGAATTTTATATCAACGGTAGTTTGTACCCGCATACCGCCTTTTAACAATGCATCTCGACCGAATTTTTTAGCTAATTCTCGCGAAACTTCGTTGGTAATGTAAGGTAGAGCACTTCCTTGGAATGACCTGATTTTACCTAACTTAATCTTTTCTTTTAATGCATCGTCATGTTCTTTTTGGGTAATCCAGCCCAAATCCAACATTCGTCCTAAAACGACTTTCTGCTGGAATTTCGCTTTTTTCATGCTCACAAATGGGCTGTATTGTTCCGGTGCTTGGATTAATCCAGCCATCATAGCTGACTCAGCCAAAGTTAATTGAGAAGCTGACTTGCTAAAGTAACTGCGTGCGGCAGTTTGAACCCCATAATTGTTATGACCCCAATACACTTGATTGAGGTACATTTCTAAAATATCGTCTTTAGAAAGAATTTGTTCTAAACGGATTGCTAATACAGCCTCGGCTAACTTACGAGTGTATTCCCGTCGGCGATTGAGAAACAGGTTTTTCACTAACTGCATGGTGATAGTCGAAGCACCTTGGCTGACTCCACCAGATGTATAGTTAGTAACAACTGCACGACCTACACCCTTAGGGTTAATACCGTGGTGAAAATAAAAATCGCTATCTTCACTTGCGATCACGGCTCGCTTTAGTTCCGGAGATATTTTATCGTTAGTAACAACTTCGCGATTAGCTTCTCCGTGTAAACTGGTAAGTAATTTACCTTTAATGTCGTAAATGTAAGTTGTTTCTGAAGGAAAGAAGTTACGTAGCTGTCTGACATCTGGTAAATTACGGAAACTAATTGCTAAACCGACTAATCCTCCCGCTACAATAGAGCTTGTCAGCATCGTGGCAGCTAAAAGAGTTCCGCCAGCGACCTGACCGACTCCTTTGATAAATTCAAAGCCTGACGAAACCGGAGCCTGGGGCTGCTTTTTTTCAAAAGTCCTAGATGACACGGCTATCTCACTTCCTCACTTGTAAATAATAAGTCTAATTAATAAAGGCAGGGCAAGGCGTTTGTTTTTTTGTAATTATATTAGTTTGTCATCGGGAGTCTTCTCTACTATTTAAGAGCAATTACTACTAACCACCGTCATCAGAGTCAACATTATAAACAACACTTAATTTCTAGTATGGAGCAAAATTTTTCTTGGCTGCATCGTGGTACTGTCGAAATCTTTCCCCAGGGAGATGATGACCATTTTGAATCCGAAAGTCTTGAAAAGCGATTGGAGACGGTCAACAGACCTTTAAGAGTTAAATTGGGAATTGACCCTACAGGTGCTGATCTTCATCTCGGTCATAGTATTCCATTGCGAAAATTGCGAGCTTTTCAAGATGCTGGTCATACAGCTGTACTGATTATTGGTGATTTTACCGCTAGAATTGGCGATCCGTCAGGTAAATCCGAAACCCGTCGTCAACTTACAAAAGAAGAAGTCGAGCAAAACGCTCAAAATTATCTGGAGCAAGTTCGACCTATTTTGGATTTTGATACCCCGGGTAGGTTAGAAGTACGTTACAACTCCGAATGGCTTCATAAATTGGACTTGGGGCAAATTTTGAAGTTACTATCAACCATGACTGTGGCACAGATGCTGGCAAAGGAAGGCTTTGCCGAACGCTTTAAAAAAGAGAATCCCATTTTTATCCATGAGTTCCTGTATCCTTTAATGCAGGGTTATGATTCAGTTGCTGTTTCTTCAGATGTAGAACTAGGAGCAACTGACCAAAAGTTTAACATTGCTGTAGGGCGAGATTTGCAACGTCACTTCGGTCAAAAGCCCCAATTTGGGCTGTTGTTACCAATTTTGGTTGGTACTGACGGCACTCAAAAAATGTCTAAATCCTTAAATAATTATGTAGCTGTCGGAGAACATCCATCTCAAAAGTATCAGAAGCTACAAGGAGTACCAGATGAACTCCTATTACAGTATTTTGAACTACTTACAAATTTATCTTTGGACAATCTGCCAGAAAATCCCAGAGATCGCCAAAAATTATTAGCTAAAGAAGTAGTAACTCAGTATCATGGCGAACAAGCGGCTAAAGAAGCAGAACTAGCTGCCGCATCTGGAGGAAAAACTGGAGAAGTCCCAGAATATTCCCTAGTTAACGTCGAATTTCCTGCCAAATTGTTTTATCTTCTCAATGCTAGCGGCTTATGCAAAAGTAGCGGCGAAGGCAGAAGAAAAATTAAAGAAGGTGGCGTACGTTTAGACGGCAATAAAATAACCGATACCGATACTACCTTCAATACTTCAACTGAATTACAAGGTAAAGTTTTGCAACTTGGTAAAAACAAGTTTGTCAAACTTGTATAGTTGGTGGTTAGTGGTTAGTAGTTAGTTGCTCGTGGAGTTAAAAAAACTTAAACTCCCCATCTCCCCCTTCGGGTTGCGCCACGTGCTACAAGTCGGGGAACCCGCCCAACGCAGTGGCTTACCATCCCCCCAACCGAGCGGCCGCGCCCACGTGTGGGGGGCCGGGAGCGGGGCTGGGGGGGTGGGGGGTTTGGTACGCCACTGCGTGGGGGGGGTTCCCCGAGTTGTAGCATGTGGCGCAACCCGATGGGGGAGATGGGGGG
>JBCCSG010000311.1:0-8851 GCA_039200565.1 Cyanobacteria bacterium P01_D01_bin.50
ACCTTTATTGTGCAATAGTTTCAGCAAATTTAGTTAATTTTATTTATAAATAGCTTATTTATTTCTCCACTGCCGACTGCCGACTGCCTACTGCCTAAAAATGACTATTTATTTAGCATACCAAGTGCTGAAGAACCAAAATTTTTCTTATAGAAAATTTTTAATGGGTTCCCGTCACAGCACCCTATAAGAAAAGGCGCTCAGTTGCTTAACTTCTAAATATAAAGGTTACTTCACTGCCAAACTCATTTAAGGAATATTTTTTTTGAGATCCTTTCTCTTCGAGTAATCGGAATTGTGCCGGGTAAGCCGATGGAAACAACATCGGACTTTTAAAATGATGAAAATTCAATAATGATTAAGATTGAGGGATTTAGTTGTTGAATATAACTTGATAAATGATCTAATTAATTAAAAAAGTGCATCATGAATGACTTGCCTAACCCTAATAAAAAAGATATTTTAATTATTGACGATACAGCTGATAATTTACGTATTTTATCCTCAATTTTGGTAAGAGAAGGATATACAGTTCGCAAAGCTTTGAATTGGCAAATGGCTTTTACTGCTTGTCAAACTCAATTACCAGATTTGATTTTACTAGATATTATGATACCAGGTATGGACGGGTATGAGATTTGTAAGCATCTTAAAGCTAATCAAACAACTGCCGATATACCAATTATTTTTATCAGTGCATTAGACGATGTTTTTGATAAAGTTAAAGCTTTTAAAGTAGGAGGTTTAGATTATATTTCTAAACCTTTTGAATTTGCAGAAGTCATAGTAAGAGTACAAACTCAACTAGAATTGAGAAGCGCTCAACTAGAAATATTAAAACTGAATAATAAGCTTGAAGAAAGAGTAAAAAAGCGAACTATAGAACTTGAAAATACCATAAAAAAACTTAAAATAGAAACTAATTATCGTCAGGAATTGCAAAGTAAGCTGCTCGAAAGTGCTTTACGCGATTCTTTAACTAGTTTGCCGAATAGAGTATTATTTCTCAATAGATTAGAACAAGCATTAAATCGTGCTAAATTAGAATTTGACTATCACTTTGCAGTACTTTTTATAGACTGTGATCGCTTTAAAATAATTAACGATTCTTTAGGACATTTAGTAGGTGATGAGTTACTTATCGCTATCGCAAAGCGTCTGCAAACTTCTTTATCACCATTTGATACTTTAGCACGGTTGGGTGGAGATGAATTCGGTATCCTTTTAGAAAATATTTCAGAGATGGATAGTGTGATTTGCGTTTCTGAGCGTATCCTCAACTCTCTAGGACAACATTTTCAAATATCTAGATATCAAGTATTTGTAAATGTAAGCATTGGGATAAATTGGGGTAATTTTAATTATGAAAAACCAGAATATTTACTAAGAGATGCTGATACCGCAATGTACCGTGCGAAAGCCTTAGGAAGAGGAAGATTTCATGTTTTTAATCCGGAAATGCATCAGGAAGCTATCCAAATTTTAGAATTAGAAAATGACTTGAGAAGGGCTGTTCAAAACCATGAATTAATTGTTTACTATCAGCCTATAATTTCTCTAAATACTGGTTTAATTATCGGATTTGAGGCGCTTGTTCGTTGGCAACATCCTACCAAAGGTTTAATTTTACCAACAGAATTTATTTCTGTAGCAGAAGAAACTGGTTTAATTTATGCTATAGATACTTGGGTGTTGCGATCGGCTTGTAATCAACTACGTATTTGGCAAAATAATTTATCAACCCCAAAACCTTTACATATTAGTGTTAACTTAAGTGCAAAATTATTTTTACAACCGAATTTTATAGCCCAAATCGATCAAATTATTTATGAAACAAAGATAAATCCTGCTTTTTTAGAATTTGAAATTACAGAAAGTGTAATTATGGAAAATAGCCTGGACATGAAAACAACTCTTCAGGAAGTTAGAGAGCGAAATATTAAATTAACAATGGATGATTTTGGCACGGGTTATTCTTCTTTAAGTTATCTGCATAGCTTTCCATTGAATACTCTTAAAATTGATAAATCATTTCTGAATCTTATGCAAAAAAATCATGAAAGTATGAGCTTAGTTCCAGCAATGGTTGGTATAGCACATTCAATGGGAATGAAAGCAGTTGCTGAAGGAGTGGAAACTTTTGAGCAATTATCGCAAATCAGAAAATTTAATTGTGATTTTGCTCAAGGCAATCTTTTTTCTCAAGCAATGGAACCAAAATCAATTTTAGACTTGATGTTAGCATCTCCTAAGTGGTAAATATCAAACTGTTACAGATTTTAGAGTTAACTCAAAAAAGTGTTGGAAAATTTGATTACATTTGACAAAATTGCTCAATCAACTAAGATTTATAGCTGTTTTACATTAATTAAAAAATAATATGAAACTGAAGCAATATTTAAATCAACTAGTATAAATTTGCAATATTTATTTAGTTGATTTGTGATAAAAATACAATAATACGATTTATTTTATATCCCATAAATTGGAGATAAAATAATATATAAAGCATTTAATAACATATTTTTAGGTAAGATGTATTTAAATCAAAATGATAAAATTAATATATTAGTGGTTGATGATACTCCAGATAATTTGCGTCTTCTATCAGCCATGTTAACAACACAAGGTTATGAGGTTCGCAAAGCTTTAACTGGAAAAATGGCATTAAATGCTTGTGAAAGCCTACAGCCTAATTTAATTTTACTTGACATAAATATGCCCGAAATGAATGGGTATGAAGTGTGCAAAAAATTAAAAGCAGATAAAAAAACTGCTGAAGTTCCTGTTATATTTATCAGTGCTCTTGATGATGTATTGGATAAAGTAAAAGCCTTTGATGTGGGAGGAGCAGACTATATAAGTAAACCTTTTCATGCGGCAGAAGTTATATCAAGAATAGAAAATCAAATTAATTTGCGCTCTTTACAGGTAAACCTGCATCAAAAAAATATCTTATTACAAAAAACTTTAGAAGAATTGAAAGCAGTACAAGTACAGCAAATTCAAAATGAAAAAATGTTTGCTTTAGGACATTTGGTAGCAGGTATTGCTCATGAGGTTAATAATCCTGTTAGTTTTATATATGGTAATTTAGAATATGTTAGCGAATATGTACGGGATTTAATTAATTTAGTAGAAGCGTACCAGCAGGAATATCCACATCCCACTAAAAAAATTCAGAAAATAAAAGAAGAAATAGACCTGAATTTTTTGATGAACGATTTAGAATCTCTTATGGGTGCCATGTATAGAGGAGCAGATCGTATACGTTCAATTGTAGTAGCTTTGCAAAACTTCTCTAGACATGATGAAACTTCTTATAAGGAAGTTAATATTCATCACGGTATAGATAGCACTCTTATAATGTTGCAGCACAGACTAGAAAAGAACAGTTCTCGCAATGCAGCAATTAATATAGTTAAACAATATAGCGATATACCACTAATCTACTGCTACCCTAGCGGACTTAATCAGGTGTTTATGCATCTTTTGAATAACGCGATTGATTCTTTAAACGAACAAGCAAAAAATAAACTAGAAGACTTGACATTTACTCCCACTATCTGGATTAGTACTTCTGGGATTGAGTGCGATACTTTTGACGCAAAGCCCTCGGGTTATCGGGCTGCAAGAATTTCTATCGCCGATAACGGCACGGGTATACCAGATAAGGTTCGTAAATATATATTCGATCCTTTCTTCACTACCAAACCTGTAGGAAAGGGTAGCGGATTGGGATTATCTATTTGTTACCAAATTATAGTACAAAAGCACTCAGGAAAAATTCTTTGCGATTCGACCTCCTCACAAGGAACAGAATTTATTCTTGAAATTCCGATTGAACAATTGCAATCAAATTGAAGATTTATTTTATCTATTTCTCAGTCACGTAGCATAATAGAGATGTGACTGAATTGTTTAACCCTTTACTATCGCTATTTGAAGGTCACTGGTTCAAGCTGATTTGCGGAGCCAGCTTTCAACATCTGCCTGCGGTTAGAAGTTTAACATTAGCTTATACCCTAGCTGGTGCTGACTGCATAGATGTGGCTGCCGATCCAGCTGTAGTTGCCGCAGCTCGAGAGGGGCTAAAAGCTGCAGCTTCTTTAGCTACTTCTGCCAAAAAACGAGGCTTTAACTATCAAGGAACACCCTTATTGATGGTTAGCCTAAACGATGGTGAAGATCCTCACTTCCGCAAAGCAGAATTTGACTCCACAAAGTGCCCAACTTTATGCCCCCGACCATGCGAACGCATTTGCCCCGCACAAGCTATTACATTTAACAGTATAAAATACGATTGTACAGGAGTTTTGTACGATAAGTGCTACGGCTGTGGTCGTTGCGTTCCGGTGTGTCCGTATGATAAGATATACGCAGTATCTTCTGCAACATCTATTGGAGCGACCGCACCATTGATACTGAAACCTGGGGTAGACGCTGTAGAGATTCATACGACTGTTGGGCGTTTGGCGGAATTCAAGAAATTGTGGCAAACAATTTCGCCATATATTGGGCATTTGAAGTTAGTAGCCATCAGTTGTCCAAATGGCGAAGGGATCATTGATTATCTACATAGCTTGTATGATGTGATCGCCCCACTTGATTGTGTAAATATATGGCAAACCGACGGTAGGTCAATGAGTGGTGATATTGGCTCGGGCACCACATTAGCTGCCGTAAAATTAGGTACTAAAGTATTGAGAGCAAAAATACCAGGATATGTGCAGTTGGCAGGTGGTACGAATAGTTACACCGTGCCAAAATTGAAAGCAATGGGATTGTTAAAGGAATTAAGGCAGCGAAGAAGTGAGAAGATAGGAGAGAATGGTGTTATCTCTCATACACAAACTTCTTTCGGAACAGAAGCATCCATTGCTGGTGTTGCTTATGGTAGCTATGCGCGAAAACTGCTCTCACCAGTTATCGAACAGTTAGAAGAAAAGGAGGTGAATAATTCCAGTGTCAAAGTAAATATTCCCCTAGAAGAAGAACCAACATTGCTCTGGCAAGCTGTATCGCTCGCTGATTCATTAGTTTCTCAGCTCAAATCATATTAAGAGCCCCATTACGAGCCTTGGCTCGTCCCCTATCTCTCAAAACGTCACCATAAAAAGCATGACGATTACAGACGATCTCCGAAAATTATTAGTCATATTGCCCCAAGACTTGCGGCAGATGCTCGAACAGCATCCTCAAAGAGATAGTTTAGTAGAAGTAGTCTTGGATCTGGGTCGTCGCCCAGAAGCACGTTTTCCTTCTGGAGCCGAATATCTAAGCGAAATACCCATTACGCAGCAACAGATAGATGATTGCATTGTGCGAGTGGGAACCTTTGGTGCAGATAATCGGGCAGGAATAGAGCAAACTTTACATCGAATTAGTGCTATTCGTAACCGCACCGGCAAAATTATAGGTTTAACTTGTCGTGTAGGACGAGTAATATATGGAACGATTAGCACGATCCGCGATTTAGTAGAAACTGGTCAGTCAATTCTCATGCTGGGTCGCCCAGGAGTGGGAAAAACTACTGTTTTAAGAGAAATTGCTCGCGTTTTAGCGGATGAACTTGACAAAAGAGTAGTGATAATTGACACCTCAAATGAAATTGCCGGAGATGGTGATGTTCCCCATCAGGCAATTGGAAAAGCAAGACGGATGCAGGTTGCTCATCCAGATCAACAGCATCAAGTAATGATTGAGGCGGTGGAAAACCATATGCCCGAAGTCATTGTGATTGATGAAATTGGTACGGAATTAGAAGCATTAGCATCTCGAACTATCGCCGAACGTGGCGTGCAGTTAATTGGTACCGCACATGGTAATCAAATAGAAAACTTGATAAAAAACCCCACCCTTTCGGATTTAGTGGGGGGTATACAAGCTGTGACGTTGGGAGATGACGAAGCCAGACGGCGAGGCTCTCAAAAAACGGTTTTGGAACGCAAAGCGCCTCCTACTTTTGAAATTGCTGTGGAAATGCCAGAAAGGCAGCGCTGGGTAGTTCATGAAAATGTTGCTGATACTATAGATAATCTTCTAAGAGGAAGACAGCCCAGCCCGCAAGTGAGAACCATAGATGATAACGGTAAAGTGACAATTACCCGTCAGTTAACCGCTATTAATGGTGGTGCTTCACAAACTGACAGAGGAGAAGAAACTTTTCGCGGGCGAAATTCTAACAGAAGCAGCGGCTGGAGAGCATCTGGACAAATGCGTCCTTTAGTTCCATTAAGTTCTGAATACCAGAATGGAAATGGTTCTGGGCGCAGTGAATTTGACCGTTTATTAGATCAATCTTTCAATAACTCCAACGGGTTTGAGAACAATGGGAATGGTGAATCTGGTCCCAATGGTGAAGATTTACCCCTACATATTTATCCCTACGGCGTTAGTCGCAGCCAATTAGACCAAGTAGTAGGAGTACTTCATTTACCCGTTGTCTTGACAAAAGATATTGATAGTGCAGACGCAATTTTAGCCTTGCGATCGCATGTCAAGAATCATGCGAAGCTAAGGCAGATGGCGAAAGCCCGTCAAGTGCCAATTCACATGATCAAGTCGAGTACTATCCCCCAAATTACTCGTGGCTTGCGTCGGTTATTAAATATAGACGAGCCGGAAGCCGGCGACGAGCGTGAATTGCAATTATTTCTCCATAACGGTAGTGATGATGAAATTGATGCTCTCGAAGAAGCAAGACTTGCGGTAGAACAAATTGTAATTCCCAAAGGACAACCTGTGGAATTACTGCCTCGCTCTTCACAAGTACGTAAAATGCAGCATGAATTAGTCGAACATTATCGACTCAAATCAAACAGTTTTGGGGAAGAACCAAATCGGAGGCTAAGAATTTTCCCAGCCTAATTTTTTCCTATCTCTATATTTTTCCAACATTCAGCACATAAAACCCCTTCTTCCTTTAGGTAGAGGGGGATTTTGATTACTTTTCCGAATTACAGACAAGAATACTATCATAGCAGATATTTAAGAGAAAGTTAATTAAAAATTAGAAAATGTTTGTTTTTTGGTTAATTTTTTGATTGGTAGATCAAAATATCTGGTGATGGTTCAGAAAACTTGGCGATTGAAATAAGATAATAATGGATTATATTCTTTAAAAGCCAGGTTTTTCGAGCGCTTTGAATCGCCACGCTTGACAATCCCCAGGTTTTTATTTCACCCAGAGCAAACAAAACAAGCAATGCACCCCCACATCTGGTATCCCTTCACTCAAGCAAAAACATCTCCTCCACCTCCTAAGGTAAAATCCGCTCAAGGAATTTGGCTGGAGTTAGAAGATGGTCACAAAATAATGGATTGTATTTCTAGCTGGTGGGTAAATCTTCACGGGCATTGCCATCCCAAGATTGCTGAAGCGATTTATCGTCAAGCTATGGAATTGGAACATGTTATCTTTGCCGGATTTACCCACCAACCAGCAGAAAAACTCTCAGAAGAATTAGTTAAGCGACTTCCTGGAGGATTAAATCGAGTTTTCTTTTCGGATAATGGTTCCACAGCTGTCGAAGTTGCCCTGAAAATGGCTTATCAATATTGGGTAAATCAAAATCAACAGCGTCAGAAGTTCATTGCTTTTGAAGGAGCGTATCATGGTGATACTTTTGGAGCAATGTCTGTATGTTCGCCTTCGATTTTTAACCAAGTCTTCTCCAGTATGTTGTTTGAGGTGGATTTTTTACCTTTTCCCGAAACTTACATCGGTGATAATGCTGTTGAGGAAACGGAAGAAAAAGTTTTATCTCAGTTGAAAGAAAAATTAGAGCAAAATCCTCAAGAGTACGCTGGCATTATTATTGAACCTCTGGTACAAGGTGCTGGCGGAATGCGGATGTGCAGAACGGAGTTTCTACGGAAATTACAGCAATTAGTTAAACAATTTGATACTTTCTTGATTTTTGATGAAGTGATGACTGGGTTTGGTAGAACTGGAGATTGGTTCCCCAGCATTAAAAGTAAAATTACACCTGATATTACTTGTTTGTCAAAAGGAATTACGGGAGGTTTTTTACCTTTATCAGTTACTGTATGTTCGGAGAAGATTTACGATGCTTTTTACAGTGACAATCCCATAAAAACTCTATACCACGGACACAGTTACACGGCAAATCCTTTAGGTTGTGCTGCTGGGTTGGCTTCTTTAGAGTTGATGGTAGAAAATCAACCTGTTTTTAGCAGTATGGAAGCAAAACATTTACAACATCTTGAAATTTTACAGGAAAATCCTAAAGTCGAAAAGTTACGGGTAACGGGTACAATTGCGGCGATGGATATTGTAAACAAGCAAGAATCTGGGTATTTAAATAAAGTTGGTATGGAAATTAGACAAAAGGCTGTGGAAAAAGGTTTACTTTTACGTCCTTTAGGTAATGTACTTTATATAATGCCGCCTTATTGTATTACTGATGAGGAATTATTGTGGGTTTATCAAGGGATTTTTAGTATTTTAAAGGCGATTTAGATTAAATAGCTTCTGAACTGGTATATTAATATTTACTGTACTGATTATTAATTTTACAGATTTATATTAATGGCTAATATACTTGAAGCTATTAAAGTAATGCTTGAAAATCCAATTCCCGATATAGTAAGCTATTACCAAGGCAAAAATAGAATTAACAGTGTGGGTGATGCTTTAGAATGCTTTATAAAAGATATATTTTCTGAAGCCTTAAATGAAAACAACCTAGCCTTTAGAAATCAAAAACATTCAGAAGCTTTTTCTTATATTGGTAATCAGAATAATCCACCGGATTTAATATTAAAGAATGGTGATGCAATAGAAGTAAAAAAAATAGAATCATTGAAATCAAGCATTGCTTTGAAT
>JBCCSG010000312.1:0-8798 GCA_039200565.1 Cyanobacteria bacterium P01_D01_bin.50
AAATCCGCCAAATCCGTAACGACGTGAATAAGGTATTGGAAGAAGCCAGAATCGACAAAATGATTGGTTCTTCCTTAGAAGCGAAAGTTTTACTTTACATCAAGGATGAGGAGTTACGCAATTCAGTAAAATCACTGAATGGCAACAGTAAAAATGGTGTAGACGAACTCAGGTATTTCTTCCTTACCTCTCAAGCAGAAATGTTAGATTCTCCTGAAATGGAAGAATTTCAACATAAATTGCAATCGGATAACTGGGATATTGGTGTAACAAAAGCAGAAGGCAAAAAATGCGATCGATGCTGGAATTACTCCACTAAAGTCGGAGAATCAAAAGAACATCCGCTATTGTGTGAAAGATGTGTTTCGGCATTAGCGGGAGAATTTTAATCAATTTTGAATTTTAGATTTTAGATTTTAGATTCAATCCAAAATCCAAAATCTAAAATCTAAAATAGTTAAAGTTTTTTCAACAATTCCTGAGTCAATAGAGCAAACGCCTTTGAACCTCCCGATTGAGGATTATTTAAAACTACGGGCATAAAACTATCAACAGCCTTAGCAACGTTGACATCAACTGGTATTTGCGTTTGACAGATTTTTTCAGCACCATAATCTTGATAAACGCGATTAATTACCTGTTTGTAATATCTCCCAGTTAACATATTACTATTGGACATTGTGAAGACAATTCCCAACATTTGAATATCTATATTTACTTCATGTTCGTGACTTTCTTTTAACTGAGCAATTCGTCTTTCTAATAACTGAATACCCACCACTGATAAAGGTTCGGGCTTAGCAGGAAGAACGTAGTAATTACTAGTAGCTAAAGCACTGCGAGTTAAAAGATTGTAGCCCGGTGCGCAATCGAGCAAAATAAAATCATAATCGGCACGTATTGGTTCTAATATTTTACCTAACAAAACTCTTTCAAAACGATTCCAAATAGCCTCAAAATTATTTTCATCAAGATTTACTGCTTGTTCGTGCAGCATTTGTGAGACAACAAATTCATCATAAAGGTCAATATCTCCCGGTAACAAATCAAGTCCAGCAAGATTACTAACATTAGGCTGAATAATCTCTTGAATTGTCAACTTTGCTCTTTGTGATGATTTGACAATATCATCTATTAAATATCTTAAAGTCCGTCTTTTTTTCCGTAGTTTGGCAAAATCAATCGGCGACATCAAACTAAGAGTAGCGCTGATTTGAGTATCCAAATCCAGCACAAGCACCCGCTTCCCATGGTTTTTAGCCAAACAAGTCGCCAAATTAACTGTGAGAGTGGTTTTGCCAACCCCACCCTTCATATTTGCAGTCGAAATTACATATCCCATTTATTAACTCCTCTGTTAACGCATTCCCAGTTAGTTAACGTGAATATCTGTATAAGAGTGAAAACTACAGCATTTTAGATTTTTCAATATTGCAAAAATTAGCTCTGACGATTACCCATTAATTTTTTTTTAGAAGAAAAAATTTCTAATGGGAACCCTTGACGATGTTTTCCTATTAAGGCAGTCAGATTATACCAGTGAGTTGATTATTGAGAAACCCACTCTTTTGTTAAATAAAACCTCAAACCTCAATTGCTCGCCTTAAAAATTGCGTTCTTATCAGTCTTTACATATACCGCTATAGGCTTAAAAATGATTTAATTTCATCTCAAGGTAAGTAGGTTGGCATTGAAAATAGTAATTTGGATAAGGCAAGCCGGCAACAGGCAAGCTTGAATAAGGGTTTGAGGGTAATTTACCCAAGCTGTAATATAGCTTGGTTTATTTGTGCCGACTTACTTACATCTTTGATTCCTTTCGTCATATTTCCTATCGCTGGTGTTGTCAACCATAAGCAAGTAGCCAATACCTACGGAAATCATATTATTTTATTGCTGCTAGGTGGATTTATTCTTTCAACTGCAATGGAAAAAAGCGGCGTACATAAGTACCTAGCCATGGGAATGGTGCGTCTGGTTGGCGGCAGCGGAGGTAAAACCCTCGTCTTGGGATTTATGCTCGCATCCGCATTCTTAAGCATGTGGATCTCAAACACTGCAACTACTTTGATGTTATTACCAGTAGCGATCGCACTCTTAAAACAGTATATTGCAGGTATTTGTTATATAGTAACTTTTATTACATAAGTAACTAGCAATACTGCAACAACTAGCCTCTTGATGCCAATTTTAGGAGCAGTAGCATTACAAGCAAAATTAGATCCTGCTCTACTGATGATTCCTACAACACTTAGTGCGAGTTGTGCCTTTATGTTGCCAGTGGCAACTGCACCTAATGCTATATTCCCCATCAGTCGCATGATACGCGAAGGGTTAATTTTGAACCTTATTGGTGTGGTGGTAATAACTGGATTATTTTATATTATATTGGGCTAGATATAGCAAAACATTCAGCAGGGGGAATTTAGAATTTAGAATGAAGAATTTAGAATGAAGAATTTAGAATTAATAACTAATTTTTGGAGGTAAAACTTGAGTTTCGCAAGTCAACAGAGTTTGATTGAAGATAATAAAAAATATGTTCGTAGTAGAGCTAAGACTAAATTTAGTGAAGACAGCGCTACTACGAATTTAAAATTATATCTGCTTAAAACGGTATTCAATTATGATAGGTTGAGGAAATCTACTATTTTTCTCGGAGAAAGTATCGCGGCGAATCTCTTGTAATCCCAAGTTTTGAAAATAATCGATTTCTTCTAATGATAAAGGATAAGGAGGACCGCTTGGTTCTTCTGGAGTATCGCGAGTCACAGCTACAACTAATAAAGTCATAAAAGTATATATAAAACTGGCTTAAAAATATTGCTGTTCTTTTTTCTAAATTTTGTTCACCCGGATGGTTATCGTTTAGTAAATATTTGGTTTACATTTATTTATCCACAGAAAGGCGCAGACTTTCTCTGCGCTTGTGTTAATTATTTAATCCCTTGCCAGTGATAATTGTGAAAGAGAGAATTCACTACATAACTCAAATATTATGCAGTAAAGGAATTATTAGCTAAAGCGACTAATTTGCTAAAGTTTCCTCTATATCGGTTTACATCTACATCTCCGATAACTCCAGGTACCCTTCCCCTTTCGGTGTATTGCCAGAAAGTATAACCATTCCCTCCCCAATTATTGGCAGGAACAGTAGGTTGATTTCTAGATGTATAATGTGCAAGCCACAAAGGATAGTCAGTGAAATCCAGAGTATCATTCATGTACTCCCTCCAGAAAGATGGACTGGTATAAATAATCGGTCTTTCCCCTAAAGCGTCTCCGACTTTTTCTAGCCAATCTCCGATAAGGTTAATCCGTTGTTGAAGATTAATCGCATTCCATTCACGTCCAACCTTGGGAGGCCATTGTTCCACATCCAACACGGGAGGTAAATCTCCTGGCTCAAAAACATTTTCAACAACTCGGAGGAAGTTTTCTGCTTGTTGTTGAGCAGTTTTATTGGGACGACAGTAGTGATAAGCACCGCGAATGATACCAGCAGCTTTCATTCTAGACCAATGAGAAGCAAAGGTCCGATCTATCCAAGTACCACCTTCTGTTGCTTTTGCAAAGGCAAATGATATTCCACTACGCTTCACAGTGTGCCAATTGATCGGAGGATTATTGTTAGAAATATCAATTCCTTTAACGGGTTTATCGTCGTCGGAGTTGATTAACAAAATATCAATGGAATGAGTAGCTATTTGTTTATCGTTAGTATCAAATCCCTTAACAGTAATCTTCCTTTTCCCAGCCTGATTAAAGGAATAGAAAACCGACCAACTTTGATTTACAACGGGAACAGTTCCTAGTAAATACTTATCTGCAAATATTTGTATATAAACAACATCATCAACAGCACTACCTTGGAATTTCACAGCCTCATTAATACTCTCTAGAGACAGAGACTCTGGACTTTGAATCTTGACAGACATCAAAACATCTCCTTAGATTAAATTCAAATTTCCGGTCAGGATAAAGCCTTTTCAAGACTCTAAAATTGGTTTTTTTTCAGAAAATCTTAAGCTAGAAACAACTAAATCATGGGAAATTCATCCAACAAGTCATCCCCTGGAATGATGGTTGTCGAGAAGATGTATTTACTATTGAGTTTGTAACGTCTATCCTGCATCACAATCTTCATAAATTGATTGTGAGATGCTACTGTACGTCCCACAAGACAGCCAGCACTCCAACGACCAATATCATGACGCGGTGCATCGTAAGCGTGATGCTGATTAATTCCAAAATCGCCTGTATGTAGTTTATCGTTAATACGGCTTCCGTCCTGGTTAAAATCTCGATGTACAGTTATAGGTCTAACTTGTACAAGAGACGGGTATTGCCTCCTATGGCGACCAACTTGCCAAGCTTTGAATTGATTAAATTGAATCCTTGCGGCTCCTTCACGACGCATTGGATACCTTGTATAATAAGTACCCGGTTCTGTTGTTGCTTCCCAATTACCGACAATAACTGGAACACCATCGCAAATCTCAATTACCATGCGTCGATCGTTAAATCGGTTAGGTGCATCGCTATTCTCAGTTCCATCAGCATTCATACCTTCGACATAAACAATGTTGTATTCTCCTGGTCTAGTGTAAATGTCGTAATCCTTGAGGAGCATATACTTAATGATTCGACTTGCTAAACTATTCGACAGATGAAGTTTATTAGGCTTGGCTTCCCATAGTTCTTTGGGGTCAGTTTCAATTAATTTCTTAGCTGTTTCAGTATCTAAAATCCCTTCTGAGGGACAATCCATGTATCTTTGAAAATCTTTAAAAGCTTGTGAACTAATTGGACCAAATTTGCCATCAACAGGAGGATCGAGCAGTCTTAGCCAAATCAAAATTATTTGAATATCTTCTGCTAATTCTTTGTCAGCAGCAATTTGCGTTAGGTCGTATTTTTCCCCAGATTCAAAGAATTCGTAAATGCTTGACATTATAATTTCTCCAATAAGGTAAAAGATATTAGCTTTCGGCTGCTGCCGAAAAGCACTAATAGCAAATGCGAACGACACATTTTTATTCGCTTTTTAAAAGCTTTACTGTATGGGAATTAAAAATGTGCATCTTATATGAGGAATAAATATAAATTAGAAAAATCTAGATAAGACAGATGATGAATTGATAAATAAATATTAGTTATTTTATTTATCTGTATGTTGGGGTTTGATATATCGGAGAAATAAGGAGTTTTTCTCCTGACATATAATTTATGGAAGCTTCTTATATTTCAAGGCTTAAAACCTCAAACCCATAAATTTATTGCAATTAGTTTATTTCTGAATCCTCATCGAATTTCAATCTTCTTTCTTCTTCCTTTCTTCTTTCTTGTTCCTTTCTTCTTTCTTCTTCTTCAATTTCTTGTTGACTAGAATAATCATCCTCTGATTTTTGAGGTTCTTCAATTTCTTTTAGTCTAGAAAAATCATACTCTAATTTTTGAGGTTCATCATTGGATTTGTCAACTTTTGATACCAAATCTTGTACAAATCTTTCGCTAAATCCAGCTATGAATGCTATAGCCATATAATAATAAATTTGACGGCTAGTTCGTGGTCTATTTTCAATTTCTGTAGAGTTATCGGTAATACCTGATAAACTTAAAAATATACCTGATTCTATTAATACTACAGTAAAAATAGCAAAAGACATTCCGACAAATGGATGGAGAAATCCCACAAAAAATAAGTCTTTTTCCTCTTCTTCAGATTGTTCAATATATTTTTTAGAACGTACAACTAGACTGGTTATACTTCCTAATGCGCCCATTGATATTGCTAGATAAATAAAGAATATATCCTGTTCAATAAACCATTTATTGAATAAATTATCTTCTTCTATTTGCTGTTCTTCTTCTACTTGTTTGTTGATATTTAATTCACCTTGCTTTATTTGTTCTATTAACTTATTATTAGTAGATTTTAATTCTTGTTTGATATCATTGTTTATTCTTTCAATTCTTTGAATAGGAACATTTTTTACTGGATTTAATTCTCCTTGTGATGCTTGATTTTCACTCACTAATGAGTCTAATTCTATATTGACTTTATCAAGTTTACCTCGAAGAATACTACTAATCTCATTAGCATTTTTCAGTTCATTTTCTTGATTTTTAACTTTTTCACTAAGAACTTCAATTTTTTTAGAATCAGTAATTCCTTGTTTTATGCTTCTAAAAGATTGACCGCCAAAAAATATTCCTCCAGCAACTAAAGACGGGAGAAATACAAATAGGATAAAATACCAAGTCAAACCAGAAATCAAGCGATTATAAGCACCTCCATGACCTCGTAACATGGCGAGCAAGGCATTAGGTTCTACCGACTCATAATCTAATTTTTTTCGTATTTGTTTGATAAAAAGTTTATTTTTTTCATCAAGCTCTTGATGTTGCAGTAAACTTGAAATAGCTAAATCTACAATTTGAATTTTTTGAGTATTTTTAGGGCTTTTTTTCTCTTCTAATATAGACCTCAAAAGTAATAAGAGAGCAAGCTCTTTTTGCATTTGATTAGTCAATTTCTGCGTTTTTAGAGTTTCTGTTACTTGCTCTAGTAATTTTTTTCCCTGCTCTTCAGCATTGTATTTAGGCATTTATTCTACCTATTTGACTTACTTCTATTTTTAAAATACTATTTTTAACAATTGTTTACGTGTGTTTTTATTACATTTAAATATTTCATTTAACGATTTTAAATAAAAATGTATTTTAGTTTATTTAAAAAATGTTATTTAAATTTTTATCAGATAGCTTATATATAAAAATACTTAGGTATGATTCTGAAAAAAAACAGAAAATACAGCTAAAAATATATAAGATTTGGGAGCATCCTAATTTTTAAAAACCACCAAAAAATTAGTTATAATTGCGTTGACGTAGTCTTACCTAAGGATATTTATTACAGTGGAATTAAGAAATGACAAAATATATATTGAAATATTGGGTATGTTCCCTAATATTAAGGATTTAAAAAATATTCATCTCTATTATCAATGAGTAAAATAAACCTTAATAACTGGATTATTTCTCTTTATTACAAAGATAATCAAAAGCTAACCTTAAAATAAAAAACTTAATCCTTTAACCCAAGCTACCAGCTTACCGCTTTTAATTTATCGGAATGTTTTTTTAGCATGGGTTTTTGTGAAGCAAGTCAAGTGAAATCATCATATGATAAATAAAACTGCTTGAAAAATCCTAATTAATTAAACTTCTGTATTCATACTCCGTTACAAACTCGTTACTGAAGTTTACACAAAATTTTTTATTGAGAAGATTCTCAATTAACATACGAGATTACAAGGCGTTGCGCTGTAATATGCTATTGTTATTTTGAGGGGAGCAGTTTATTTAATTTTTAAGCATTTTATTGAATAACACTTTTATAAGCAGCAATTAACTTGATATTTATATTATTCACGTACTACAACACCTGAAAAAGGTGGAATAATGCGTTGAGTAAATATGAAGGGATGTAAAACTTGTTGTGATTTTAAATACTTTTTTTGGGTTAATTAAATACTGATATTGACAAAAAAACTAATTCGTGAAAATACAAGTCAACAGAATTTGATTGGAGATAATAAAAAATATATTCGTAGTAGAGCCAAGACAATATTTGGTATACAGCGCTACTACGAATTTAAAATTATATTTGCTTAAAACGGTATTCAATTCTGATACGTTGAGGAAATCTACTATTTTTCTCGGAGAAAGTATCGCGGCGAATTTCTTGTAATCCCAAGTTTTGAAAATAATCTATTTCTTCTAAAGATAAAGGATAAGGAGGACCGCTTGGTTCTTCTGGAGTATCGCGAGTCACAGCTACAACTAATAATGTTCCTTGTTCAGCGACTAATTGAGCAACAGCTTCCATTACTTGCGATAAGCCTTCGGCATGCGCTTCGCGATCGCACTGTTAAAGGTAAAGATTGAATAGTTCTCGCTTCAAAAACGAAATCAAAATTTCGCTGCCATTCAGGATTTACATCAAATAAATCGGCAACAACATAGTTCACCGACGAATTAGGAAACCTTTGTTTGCACCAATCTATCGCCGTAGGAGAAATATCAAAAGCCGTTACCTTAAATCCTTTCTCGGCTAAAGCTTCGGCATCGTCTCCCAATCCACATCCTACAACTAAGGCTTTTAAATTTTTCTCAAATTCTGTATTTTGATTTAACCAATCTTTGAGATAAGCACTTGCAGTCATATTTGCCCAAGGAACTTGATTAGAGTCTCCTTGAGCTTTGATATATATATTGTCGAACCAGTTTTCACTCATTTGGATTTTGGATTAAGAGGATTTTAGTTATTAGATCGTGGCAGGTTTTCAACAGATTTATCAATTCATTCGATGGAATTAACTGTAATTAGAAGATGTTTGACGCTATTATCTACCTTGTAACCACCAACAAAAATCTTCAAAGCGTCACAGGGTTCCCATTAAAATTTTTTCTTCTAAAAAAATTTTAATGGTTTCCCCTCACACACTCTACAAGAATTATTCCCCCCATCCCCCCATCCCCCCATCTCCCCATCTCCCCATCCCCCCATCTCCCCATCTCCCCATCTCCCCATCTCCCCTTCCCTTGTCTGTTGGTAAAAATGGTCATCGCCTATATAATAGCGGGTTTTTGGGGAGGTGTGGTAGAGGAGGATGGGGAGATGGGGAGATGGGGAGATGGGGAGATGGGGGGATGGGGAGATGGGGAGATGGGGGGATGGGGGGATGGGGGGAATAATTCTTGTAGAGTGTGTGAGGGGAAACCATTAAAAT
>JBCCSG010000313.1:0-8779 GCA_039200565.1 Cyanobacteria bacterium P01_D01_bin.50
ACCAACGCAAGCGGTAATACTTGTAGCTAAACCTAATGCTAAAAGCAGAGCAATCATTTTAGAAGTCATTTTTCGCTCCTCAAAATTACTAAGCGCACAAATATCCGAGAAACATTCTTGATTCCTGACTGAAATTTAGTAATTAAACTCATCCAAATGGTGTACAATTCAAATGAAATGGAGCCTAATTAATTGTTGGAATTAATCTATAAACTTTTATATTTTAAACTTATAAAAGTTTAATATTCAAGGAAAATAGTTACAATTAAAAGTATTATGTATTAATTATTAATTAACCTTTGATAATGCAAATAATCAGTTTTATTACTCATCAAAAATATCGGATATTTTTATTTTGTTTCGGTTTGTGGCTGGCATTTGATTCAGTCTCTCACCTAGCAATAGAATTTCTTTGGTTCGAGAAAGTTGGATATTTGTCAGAATTTGTATTGCGCTTAGTAACGCAGTTAGGGTTGTGGGCATTCGCGTTTTTGACTTCAGCGTTTTTTTTACTCGGTAATTTGACTATAGCGAATGCCTATGGGTATATAAAAGAAGGATATGGAAATAAAGAAATAAGTAAAAAAGGGAAATTTTACCTCTCCCCTACCTTCATAAAAACACCTACTCCTAGGTCATACAGTTATGGATTGAAGTTGCGTTGGCTTTTACCGACAGTTTTAGGATTAAGCATTTTAGTAGCGACAATAGTAATTTTTTACAGCCAGCAAGCTTTTAATATCTGGTATCCCCAAATAAAATTACCTACAGAAGTGCTGCAATTTCCGTCTTGGTTGCAGTTAATATGGAATATTTTGCAGTTACAACAACCAGTAATTTATATTTTGCAAGTAGCTTTAGTCTTGGTTTTGACGGCTGCAATTTTTACAAATTATAAGTTTTGGTTAAAAGCGCTTTCGGTATTTGTGAGTTTGCTTTTAAGTTTCTTGATATCGGCACGTTGGGTAAATGTCCTAGAATACTTTCAGGATACTAGCTTTAACGTAAAGGAACCTTTATTTAATCGCGATATCAGCTTTTACGTGTTTTCGTTACCAATTTGGGAACTTCTAGAATTTTGGTTGTTAGGACTATTTTTATTAGGTATAGCTGCCGTAGCGTTGATTTATTTACGTTCCAATAACAGCTTGAGCGAAGGTAAATTTCCCGGTTTTACCGTACAGCAACGACTTCACCTCAATGCTTTGGGTTGTTTTATGATGCTGACTGTAGCTTTACGTTATTGGCTACTACGGTATCAACTTTTGTATTCCAGATTGGGGGTAAACTATGGTGCTAGCTATACAGATGTAAAAGTCTTACTACCTATTTATACCGGCTTGAGCATTTTAGCTATATTTATTGCAGCTTACCTGGTATTAAGAACTATAGCTTTATCTAAAAGAAAACAAGAGAGTTTAAAACGTGCGCCTTACCCGCGTCAATTAGTTTATGTCTCGGGATTCTTTCTTGTAGTAGCAACTGTTGCTGTGAACTTCCTGCCTACAGTAGTACAAAAATTAGTCGTACAGCCAAATGAAATTACCCGTGAAAAACCTTATATCGAGCGTACAATAAAACTTACCCGCGAAGCATTTAATTTAGACAGTATTGAGGCGACTACTTTTAATCCTCAAAATAATTTGACAGCATCTGACTTACAAAAAAATGACTTAACTGTGGGAAATATTCGTTTATGGGATACGCGCCCACTTTTACAAAGTAACCGTCAGTTACAACAAATCCGACCTTATTATAAATTCCCAGGTGCAGATATCGATCGCTACACTCTTAAACGCAGTCTTAACTCCAGGGCTTCCTTTAAACAGCAAACTATTATTGCCGCAAGAGAACTCGATTACAATGACATTCCCGATGCTGCGAAAACTTGGGTAAACAAACATTTAGTTTATACTCATGGGTACGGGTTTACCCTGAGTCCGGTGAATGAAGTTGCCCCTGGTGGATTACCTTATTATTTTGTTAAAGATATTGGTGTTAGTAATTCGGCGAATCAAGCTTCTTTATCTATATCAAATGCGGAAATTCGTGCGAGTATACCAATTGCTAATCCACGAATATATTATGGAGAACTTGCTAATAATTATGTAATGACAGGGACAAAAACTAAAGAGTTTGACTATCCTAGTGGAAATGCTAATGAATTTAACATTTATGATGGACGCGGTGGAATTCCCATAGGCTCACCTTTGCGACGCTTGTTGTTTGCCGAGTATCTTAAAGATTGGCAGATGCTGCTAACTCGTAATTTTACGCCAGAAACCAAGGTACTTTTCCGTCGTAATATAAGACAAAGAATAAGATCGATCGCTCCTTTTTTACGTTTTGATCGCGATCCTTACTTAGTTGCAGCTGATGGTAAAGGAACAACTATCGATAATAAACCAACATATTTGTATTGGATAATTGATGCTTATACTACCAGCGATCATTATCCCTATTCTGATTCGGGTAAAAATAAATTTAATTACATCCGCAACTCCGTAAAAATTGTAGTTGATGCTTACAACGGTGATGTGAGTTTTTACATTGCCGATTCTACAGATCCTATAATTAATACCTTAGGGGCAATCTTCCCCTCGATGTTCAAACCTCTCGATGAAATGCCTCTGACTCTTCGCAGTCATATACGTTACCCAGTAGATTATTTTAGCATTCAGTCGGAGCGCTTGCTTGCTTATCATATGATCGATCCTCAAGTATTTTATAACCGAGAGGATTTGTGGCAGATTCCTACAGAAATTTACGGAACAGAGCAGCAGCAAGTTGAACCTTACTACTTAATTACAAAATTACCTACCGCTCAAAGCGAAGAATTTATTTTACTGCTTCCTTTTACTCCTACTCAACGGCGAAACTTAATTGCTTGGTTGGCGGCGCGTTCTGATGGTACACAATATGGTAAAGTATTGCTTTATGAGTTTCCTAAACAGGAATTAATCTACGGTACCCAACAGATAGAAGCTTTAATTAACCAGAATCCGGAAATTTCTGGACAAATTACTTTATGGAATCGTGAAGGCTCGCGGGTAATTCAAGGTAATTTATTAGTGATACCCATCGAACAATCGCTTCTTTATGTTGAACCACTTTATATTGAAGCAGAAGAAAACAGTTTACCGACTTTAATTAGGGTAATTGTTGCTTACGATAACCAAATTGTGATGAAAAATACTTTAGAAGATGCTCTGCAGGCTATTTTTAATGCTCCAGTAGCAATACCATGACGGGCACCCATAAGAGTTTTTTAGAAGAAAAAAATTCTTATGGGAACCCTTGACATCGCTATCATAAGAAACAACAATTTTCCAGGATCTATCTCACTTTCTATTTACTTCTCTTCAAACAATTGATATAGAGATGTTTTTTACCTTTGAAATGCTACGTTTACTCTTGAATGTATATCCTCATTCCCACCATTTAATGTGCCGATCGCATTATTGAGTCAATACCTTCCTAAAGACATACATTACATAATACCTTGAATACTCTTTTAGGGGGATATCAAGAAGTAGGGTCGCAATGTAAAAATAATTCATTGATAAAATTTGATCGTGGAGGGTAATTTTACTCGATAATTAGCTTTGCTTAGTAAGTATCCATATTTAATATTTTTGATATTACAGAGAATCCTATAAGTTGAAATTTATCTCTATATTTTAGGACTTAGCAAAGAGGCATATTTTTTGTAGGGTGCTCTATACTGCGGATTTTTAACCTAATAAAAAGGCAATATGGGTACGGTAGCACCTGTATATTGTGGCAATCACGATTCCTACATTTTTAAATGCTTGTGAATCGGATACTGATTAGAGTCATGTATCAAAAAATATTTTTTTAAAATTGCTTTTCCATTGGCATCAAGTTTTTGTGTCAATTCAGTCAAAATAATATAAATAATGCTTTTTCAAATAGTAACAATTATGCTTCTCGAAAGAGCTAAATATCCTATTTTTTCAATCAAATGAGCGTGCTCATACAGCACTTTTCACTGTCAAATGCCACCAAATATTAAAAAAAAATAAAATTAAATTAAATTTTCCCAGAAAACATTAAATTTTCAACTTGTATTAAAAGCAAGTTAAAATGTTTATTTGTCTATAACAATACTCATAACAAATTATTTTTATTTAGTTCTAATTAGACGTAAATCTAAGGTAATAATACATCAGACAAAATGAAAAGTGAGCAATTGCGAAATTGGCTGCGTTTTTTCAAAGCGTTAGCAGATGAAAGTAGACTGAAAATAATGGGCATTCTAGCTACTCAGGAATGTAGTGTAGAAGAATTAGCTGTGTTATTAGAACTAAAAGAACCCACAATCTCACATCATTTGATGAAACTCAAGCAACTTGAATTGGTAAGAATGCGCCCAGAAGGCAATACTCATTTTTATCAATTAGATAAAGAAATCTTGCAAAGTATAAGCAGTGAGATTTCTAAGCCAGAAAAAATCGCCTCTTTAGCAGATGATATAGATATTCAAGTCTGGGATATTAAAGTATTGAACACTTACATAGAAGGAGATTTTCAAAATCCTGAATCCGTACAAAATCTCAAGGAAATTCCTAGTAGCAGTAAAAAGCGCTTAACAATTCTCAAGTGGGTAATCGACAAGTTTGAAATGGGAGTAGAATATCCTCTTGATAGGGTAGATGAAATTCTCAAACGTTACTATCATGACTCTGATACTTTACGACAGAAATTAATCGATAGTGGGTTGATGGAAGAGAAAAATGGCATATATTGGCGATGCTGAATTGCAATAATATTCCGAAACGTCTTCCAAAGTCTAAAGTATAAGGAAATTTTGAAATGAAAAAATAATCAAGAGACAAGGGACAAAGTACATAAATCTACTGACTCCCATTCTCTCAATTACTTAATTTTTTCTTATAGTTAACTATTAAGAATAATAATCGTTGTTTTCAGTAATCTCTATAGTAATTTTTAATAAAGTTTATATAAGTATAATTCCGGTAATAATATTAAATCTCTGCAAAATATACGTATTGATATGGTAAAGCACAGATAAATTTATCAAAACAATAACAATTTAAGTAAGTATTTTATCAAAATTATACAAAAATACAGTCATTAAATTATTAAGTTGTTATTAATAGATTTCTTGATATATCAGTTGTCAGAAATTCCGATCATCAAGGTAAAATTGTCATCTTTCTAAGTCTTCGTAAATCTCTCTCAAATAGATAGAAATGAGGTTTAGTGTTTTAGGGAGCGAACATACTACTTTTGTGCTTCCAGGTGCAACGCCGTATATTTGGAGATTAACTATCGTCATAGGTACCCGTCAATATTTAACAACTTATGCCGTTTATGTATAAATATGCCTCTAATTTAGAGTTGCAGTTTCATACAGAATTGGTACTACTTGGTTAGAAATTAGGATACATCAAGGTAAAAATAATGTTTAAAAAAGTTGTGCTACCAACCATTGCAATTTCAAGCATGCTTTTTGCTAGCTCTGCTACGCTTTTAGCTCAATATGGTTCCCAAGAAATAGAAATTAAGGTGGATAATCAAGACTTTTTTTATGGTCAAATCAGAGAGCTTTTTTCTCCTGGAATGGGGGTATTATTCAGTTTAACCCTAGTTGCAGTAAGTATTGTAGTAATTGGATATTTTAAGTCTGTACGCAGAAAAAACCAGTTAGATAAGCAGTTATCATCTCTTAAAGCTGCCATATTGGAAAAAGAGTCTCAAATTCAAGAACTCAGACAGTGTGAAAAAATAAATGATTCGGAATTTATTAATCTAGCGCTAAAAAAGTAGTAGCTGCGTCTAAATAATTAAACTTAAAAATTGGCAAGACGTAGCAATGCTACGTCTAATCCTTGAGGGGCTTGATTTTACAATCTCGGTTGTGCGAGGTAATTTTGGTAATCTTTCAAATCTTCTACCACCTTATTGGTGAGGAAATACATACCCAACAGATTAAAGAAAGCCATTGCAAAAAAGGTAGCGTCACCAAAATCGATTACTGATGAAGGCTTAGCGATCGCACCAACGAATACAAAAATCACAAATAAACTTCTGTATACAATCAAACTACGCTCGCTGAAGAGATATTCCCAAGCGCGCTCTGCGTAGTAGCTCCAAGAAATCATCGTGGAGAAAGCAAATAAAAATACTGATATTGACAGTAAAATGGGGAACCAACCTATTACCGTACCAAAAGCTTCGGAAGTCAAGGCTGCACCTTCACCAGCTTTTCTTAAAGCTTCAAAATCAGGATTGTTATAAACGCCGGTAATTACAATTACCAAGGCAGTCATATTACAGATAACAACGGTATCGATGAATGGTTCTAAAAGCGCTACTAAACCTTCTTTAATTGGTTTATCAGTCTTTGCTGCCGAGTGAGCAATTGCAGCGGAACCCACTCCTGCTTCATTGGAAAAAGTAGAACGTCTAAAACCTTGAACAATTACACCGATAACTCCTCCTTCCACAGCTTGGGGAGAGAAGGCTTGTTGAAAAATAGTACCAATTGCACCGGGAATAGCCGTAAAGTTAGTTAAGAGAATCCATAGGGCAGCAAGAACATAAAGCACGCACATTACTGGTACTATTGTTCCTGCAACTTGACCGATGCGGTGAATACCACCAATAATTACTAAACCGACTAAAACAGCCAGAATTAAACCGTAAATCGCAGGATCTATTGGCAGAGTTTCCTTAACTGTGACATAGGATTGATTCACTTGGAACATATTTGCAGCACCAAAAGCAGCGAAGATGCAACAAATAGAAAATAGAATGGCTAAAACTTTACCCAATGGTGCCAAACCTATTTCTTCAAATCCTCTGGAAAGATAATACATCGGGCCACCCGCAACTCTACCGTCACGCTTAATGATGCGATATTTTTGACCGAGGGTACATTCTACAAACTTACTGGACATACCCAGTAAACCACCAAGAGTCATCCACAAAGTAGCACCGGGACCACCTACACTGATAGCAATTGCTACCCCAGCGATGTTACCAAGTCCTACCGTTGCTGACAAAGCAGTAGCTAAAGCTTGGAAATGAGAAACTTCCCCTGGTGCATTAGGATCGTCGTGTTTTCCTAAGACAATTTCAATAGCATGTCCCAACATTCGGAAATTGATGAATCCCATACGGATGGTAAAGAAAATAGCTCCGAAAATCAGCCAGATAACGATCAGGGGAAAACCACCGATACTGAAAAACAGAACATCAAATATTCCCTTGACAAATCCAGCAAACTTTTCATCAAGCAACTCGATGAAAGGTTTTCCTGCTGCTTCATCAGCAGCCAAAGCTACCGTAGGAATCAAACATAATAATATAGTTAAAAACCAAGGACGCTTTAACAATGACTTCCACATTTAAGAAAATTCTCCATTAATTATTTTTGTGCATATTTTGTTTATTCAGGGATACTACCTTAAGGCATAGGTTTCGTACAAGGTTATTACATATACAAAAGCCTCAAAATAATCAGTATTCCTTTTGATTGATATTCTCACAAACCCTGAAAAAATCTGGGCAATGAGTACGCTTATATGTGTAACATCAAAGGCGAGCTTGCCAGTCTTAAGTAATGAATTTAATTATTGACGGGCACCCATTTAAATTTCTTTAGAAGAAAAAGTTTTAATAGGAACCCTTGGCATCCTGGTTATATATTCTTCAGACGCGCATATTGCCAATTCCATTGAAGTAATATATCTACACCCTATTCTTGGTTTGGATGAAAAATTAAACCATGACAATTTGAACAACCGTAAAATTGCCCAAATTATTTACAAAGGGTACATCAAATAAAACCTTTGTAAACCTAGTCCTCCAATCAATGAATTCACCAATATATTACCCGTATCTATCAAATAGGGCGGTATAACTGTTAACTATCGCCTTTTAAATGGGAAAATTAAAAGAACGAGGAATTAGAATTCTTAATTTTTCTTAACAATTAGCTTTCTGATTAATTTTAAATTGCAACATAATTACTATGGAAAATCTGCGAAACAAAATTCATCGATTAATCGAGCAATTAAACGAAGAAGAGCTAGAAAAAACTTGGGAAATGGTATACACTTTACGTTGCGATTTTCAGATGAAAAAGGCTATACAAGAAGTGAAAGATTCCCAACAACCGTGGGATATCTTAACCTATGACGAAGCGCTGCAGTATTTGAAGGTGGGAGATGGGGAGATGGGAAGATGGGGAGATGGGGGGAGATAATTTTTAACTACTCACTACTCACTACTCACACAAGACTCGGCGAGCTCCGTGAGCTATGCCTAATGCCGGGAGTGCTTTCTATCCAACTTTTTTAACTAAAATTAGGCGTGAAGTTAGAACTCAGGTACGCACAATCGTTTTTTAAAGATTTAGAGAAATTAGATTTAGCTGCTAAAAAGCGGGTGTTGAATTTTGTCTTTGTAGAGTTTTCATCTTTTGAGAACTTGCATTATGCAACTCAGTTGCGTCAAATTGATATAGAGGGCATCTTTCACCGCTTTACCTTGGATAATTATTTGGTTGGGATTGAAGTAAAAGGCGAAATTGTGAAATTTCTACGAGTCATACCTATGCCAGATGTTTAAGGAGAGCAGTTATGTGAACAGTTAAAACTGTATAAGGTGACAAGGCATCACTCGAACCTTAGCTTAAACTTGTTTGTGAAAATAACGTGATTTGAGATTTCCCTTATGGATGCTACGGCACTTTGGCAACGATACCAGAAATGGCTATATTTCCATG
>JBCCSG010000314.1:0-8769 GCA_039200565.1 Cyanobacteria bacterium P01_D01_bin.50
AAATATGAACTTCATCAGGCAATAACTGAATGTCTATCGGCGCTTGTAACCACATTTGACAGTGAACAGTGAACAGTTAATAGTGAATAGTGAGTAGTGAGTAGTGAATAGTGAACAGTGAACAGTGAGTAGTGAGTAGTGAGTAGTGAATAGTGAATAGTGAATAGTGAGTAGTGAATAGTGAGTAGTGAGTAGTGAATAGTGAGTAGTGAGTAGTGAATAGTGAGTAGTGAATAGTGAGTAGTGAGTAGTGAGTAGTGAGAAGTGAATAGTATTACAATTTATGTTTTTGATAAACTCGATTTTATTTCTGCTGGTTAATGATTTAGAATGGTTGAATTTATAAGCGTTATAGATTGGAAATTTGACTATCATAATAAAATGAATTTTCCTTGACTTTTGACTTTTGACGAACACAAGCGGTTGACTTTCGTCGAATGAATCAAAGCCAAGCAATTTCTTGATTATTATCAAAATTTCAAAAATAATATTAATTTATATCAAGTCCAGCTAATTACTCATTATATAGTCGAAGTTAAAATGCGATCGCTCCTTAGTCCTTACTTCTTACTTCTTACTCCTTTGGTACCGTTTTTATACATATGCGCCTAATATAGCCCACATAGGTGGGCTTCATTTTTATAGCCCCACTATAAAGGGAGTAAGGGAGATTAAGCGCAGCCTCATACATTCCTACAATCGCTGGAGTAGACTTAAACCGTGAGTATCGGTACCGCAAGTACTGTATAATCCATATTCTTCCGCCTTACACTGCACTTGTTGGGTAGTGGTGAAACTTGGTTTCCAAGGCTTAGGATTTTTATAAGCGTAGAAACTTTCTACTCCATCAATACCTAATTCTGCTGCTGCGGGAATCAATTCAAAAAGGGTTTTTCTATAACGGGCTGGATGAGCTAATACTGCCAATCCCCCAGCTTCGTGAATCGCAGCAATGACATTTACAGCTTCATATTCGGAGCCAGTTACAACCTGTCTCTGACTGTAGGGTTGCATGCTTGGATGCTCTGGCTCAAAAGCATAAGCTAAAATATGTACATCTACATTTAAAAGATTGGCATTGATTTCGATACCACTCCACAAAGTGGGCACGTTAACACCGGGATTGTTATATTTCCAATCTTCCAACCATTTTTGAGCTTCTTTATAACCACCTACACTATGATGATCGGTAATTGCAAGTCCTTTTAAACCAATGTTTATTGCTTGCTGCATTAATTCTGAAGGTTGCAGTTTACCATCAGAATATACAGTATGCATATGAAAGTTATAATTATTTGGACAACTTTGTGCATCTAAATTCTGGAATACTTCTTTCAAAAGCATCTTAGAAGCACAAGTACGGGCAAAATTAACAACCATAGCCTTTTCTTGTGTAAAATTAAAATTATTTATCCTTAACACTCCACTTAGCCACACCTCTATTCCGGAAAGTATTAATACTCCGGATTTATTTTGGTACTAACTTTTCGCGCCTAGCAAACTTTTTCAATATGTTAAGACTAACTTAGCAAATTTTAACGTTTGTGGTCATGAGTAATTTTCATACTTCCTCAGTATAAGAGTAAAAAATATCTTATGGTATTAGTAAGTACAACTAGATATATCAGTTTGTTGACAAGTCCCAGAAGAGCACCTATTTCTAATATAAAGCGCTTTTTCTATTACAAAATCAATATCAGCACAAAATCTTATACGTATTTGTTATCACATAAATCTGGCAACCCAATCAATTCTCCGGAGCCAGAAATAACTTCACCAATGTTATAGGCTGCAATATTTTGGGATTTAAAGAAACTAATCGTCTGTTGTGCTTTATGGGGTGGGATTAGCAAAACAAAGCCAATTCCCATATTAAAAGTATTGTACATAGCTTCCGAATTAACAGAACCGACTTGTGCTAACCACTCAAACACGGGTGAAATAACCCAGCTATCGGTATCAATTTTGAAAGATTTTCCTTCTCCCAGGCATCTGGGTAGGTTTTCGGGTAATCCACCACCTGTAATATGAGCCATTGAGTGGATTTCCAAACCAGCTTGTTGCGCGGCTAATACTGCTTTTACATAAATACGCGTCGGCGTTAGAAAAGTTTCACCTAAAGTTTTACCGCCAAACAAACTTGGGGTATCGTCCCAATTTAATCCTCGCTCGCGAATAATTTTTCTTACTAAACTAAAGCCATTGCTATGTACTCCGGAGCTAGCTAAACCGATAGCCACATCTCCCACTTCTACCTGAGTTCCATCAAGCATCTGACTTTTTTCAACAATTCCGACACAGAAGCCAGCTATATCGTATTCTCCTACTTGATAAAAACCGGGCATTTCAGCAGTTTCGCCTCCGAGTAAAGCGCAACCAGCACTTTTGCAGCCGGAAGCGATACCCGTAACTACCTGAGTTAACTGCTCTCCATCGAGTTTACCCGTTGCTAAATAATCCAAAAAGAATAATGGTTCCGCACCTGATGTCAGCACATCGTTGACGCACATTGCCACTAAATCAATTCCAACAGTATCATGGCGGTTGAGAATATTGGCAATTTTCAACTTTGTGCCAACACCATCAGTGCCAGAAATTAAAACAGGTTTTTTGTAGCCGGTGGGTAACTCAAAGCAACCTCCAAAGCCACCTAATCCACCAATTACTTCCTTTCTAAAAGTGCTATGAACACAATTACGAATTTGATTAACAAAATCGCGCCCAGCTTCAACATCAACTCCTGCATCCCGATAATCCATTTCAGTTTTAAGTTGTTGGTTGTTAGTTGTTAGTTGTTGGTTGAGAATTGATAATTATCAAAATACTTCATCTTCGATGCCAACCCACCATTCGCCTAAATTCATTAAATCTTGGTGGATATCTTGTAGAGTTTCGTCATATTCATTTTCGGAAATATCGGCTCGATTTTCTTCTAATTTCAGAAGACGTAATTGTATCAATAGCCAAGGTTTAGAAAAGCTCTGAGTGATTTCAATATATTGTGCTAATTCTGTGCTGTTCATAAAACTAAATAATTAATAATTAATAATTGATCGTAGATCATTGATCATTGATCATTGTTAAGGAAATTTTGACGTAACTTTACCGAGAATATTCTTGAGTGGAATAAAACCGTAAGAGCGGCTGTCAGTACTTGCTGCGGCATTGTCTCCTGTTAGGAAGCAAGAACCATCTTCGAGTACTAAAGCCACTCTTTTGATTATTTCTTTTTTTTGATTGGGATGTTGTGCAACTACGATATCACCTTCATGGGGCAGTTCGTGTCGATAAGCTTTTGGATTGAATAATATTTCGTCTCCTGGCTGAAGCTCGGGAAGCATGGAAGAGCCGCTAACGCACAATCTTTTCCGCATTCCCATAAGCAACTGTAGCAATTTGAAGGCAGTTTGTAATTCTTCATTCATCGCTTATTCAGCCAAGGAAGGTGGCTTTATCGACACTTTGACAATTGTTGGTCTTCAACTACAACTAACTTTGAGTTGACTGTGACTATATCATTTCACGGCACGCTGGCGGTGCCTACTCCAATTTTATCCCACGATTAAAAACCGTGGGCTTTCATTGTCGGGAATTCTGTAAATTAGCTAGCTTTGTACCAAGCAACATTGCGATCTTTGGTTGCCCAGAACATATTATGAATTTTTTCTACGGCTGCCATTAATTCATTGGCGTGTTCTAAGCTAACTTCTACTTTACAAGCGGAGCAAAGTTTTGCTGCTTTCCAGAAAGTATCGTGCAAGTCAGGATACTTTTCGAGGTGTACTGGCTTGAAATAATCTGTCCAAAGAATTAATAAGTCTTCTTTGGTTTTTTGAGCTTGTTCCTCTTTGATGGCAATGTAACGAGATAAGGTGTTTGCAGTTTTATGATCTCCGGCTTTTGGATCGAGTTCCAAGATTTTCTTAGTCATGGAGAGTACTGCTTCTGCTGTAATTCTAGCGGAAGAAGGATCGTAAACTCCACAAGGCCCGTCACAGTGAGCGTGTACTTGTGGTGCGGGGAAATTAGATTTTAGTTTGGCCGCAATTTTTTTGAACATGGTAGTTAAGTCGAAGGCTTATCTTCAAGTTATTTGTCGTAAAAGGTGGGGAAGAGTTGGAACTGGTAAGAGTAAACCAAAAAATGGGGTATTAAACTCATCCGAAGAAGCTCATTTATCCCCCCCTACCCCATTTAGCTTAGTGCTATTAGGTATTCCAAGCAACCCACAGCTTGAATAACTCGCCTTTTATAAAGATATTTTTTTCTTTTCAATTATATTAGAAATCCAAATGATATTAGCAGTCACCACCCAAACGGTGTTAACTGCTATTTGTGTTATTGGCAACTGTAATTTGAGAGCTCTATCTCCGTTGAAAGAATGACAGAGCTTGTTTATGATGCGAAAATAGAAAATACATGCTATTGACCCACGGCAATTACGAATGAGCCAAACATTGTTTATAAAGGTTCACAATTAAAGTTGTTACTTCATCAATCGTTAAACCATCACTAACTATTTCGATTGCATCTGGTGCTTTCATTAGTGGTGAAACTAATCTAGTACTGTCTTTTCCGTCCCTTTCTTGAATACTACGCTCGAGTTCCTCAAGACTTAGGGATGGTTGTCCTTGTTTTTGAAAGTCTTGCTGACGACGGCGTGCGCGTTCGGATACGGTTGCAGTTAAGAATATTTTTACCTCGGCATCAGGAAATACTTGAGTACCGATATCTCGTCCTTCAGCTACTAAACCGCCTTTTTTACCCCAGCTTTGCTGTTGTCTCACTAATGCTTGACGCACGGCGCTTTGTGCTGCGATCGCCGAGACTTTGGATGTTACCTCAGTCGTACGAATTTTATTGGTAACTTCATTACCATTAATCCAAACCTGTACCGGCGATTGTAAATCTTTGTTGGGAGTTAATTTAATTAAACAACGGTTAGCCAACTCGGCGATCGCACACTCATCATCTAAAGGAATTCCCTTTTCTAATACCAGCCACGTAACGGCACGGTACATAGCACCCGTATCTAAGAATACCAATCCTAGTGTAGCTGCAACTTGACGAGCTACAGTAGATTTACCGGCACCAGCGGGTCCATCGATGGCGATTATCGGTTGGCGATCGCGCAAAATGGTATTGTCAATTAATCGTGTAGACCCAACGTGAGCGGCGATCGCAATCATTCCTTCCTCCTGAATTTCATCTAAAGGTATTAAAGTAGTTGGTTCAATCAATTCAATATATTCCACAGATACAGCACTGACTGTTGCTATTTCTTGAAGAACAGCCTCAATCAGTATGTTGCTTTTGCGAACTCCACTGCGAAAAGCAGCACGAGCTTTTTGCAAGCCACGATACAAAACAGCTGCAGAGTGTTTTTGACTTGCACTCAAGTACTGGTTGCGGGAACTTAAAGCGAGACCATTCGCTTCCCTGATGATTGGACAAGCGACAATTTCTATAGCAAAATTAAGATCTGTAACTAGCCGTTTGATGATGGCTAATTGTTGACCATCTTTTTGACCAAAGTAGGCCCGGTCTGGCTGTACCAAGTTAAATAGCTTGGTAACAATAGTAGCCACACCCTGAAAATGTCCTAACCGAGTATTACCACACAAGCCTGATATCATACCAGATGGGGGAGTAACTTGTGTAACATTTACATCTTGTGAATCTTGTATATTCTTCCGGTCAATCTTCATCTCTTCCGGATTTGGTGCAAAAATAGCATCAACCCCGGCTTCTTGGCATAATTGCTTATCTTGTTCCAAGATACGGGGATAGTGTTCGTAATCTTCGTCAGGACCAAATTGTAGGGGATTGACAAAAATACTGACTATTACGATGGCATTTTCCTGCCGCGCCCGTTTAATCAAGCTTAAATGACCTTGATGTAAAGCTCCCATAGTGGGAACCAAGCCTACTGCTGTTTGGAAACGAGTTGTAATTTCATGGGGTAGCGGCTCTTGGGAATGCAAAGGCAAAATTCGCCTTCCGGATTTATCCAAATAGCAGCGTAAAGCCGCGACTGTTGTCAACAGGCGCACAAAAAACCTCTATCTACACTAACTTTCCCCCGTTAGTTTATATCCGAATTTGGGGAAAGAGATGAAATAAATAGAGGAATATCAAGATAATTATTAATTATTCAGTTAATCAGTAATGAGGTAGGGGGTAAGGAGTAAGAAATTAGGAGTTATAAGGGCGGTGTAGAACTACTTACCTATACCCAACACTCCATGCTCAATACTTGTTGTGAAGGAAAGGTAAGCTGTTGTGCATTACAATACTCTTGTCAAAAGTCCGGCATTCAAAAGTAATATTGTTTGAGGCATCACTATTGAATAAAATAATATACAACTTAAATGCGTAGCAGCTTATTCTTAACCTTTAACTCCTAAATATGGGTCGAATTCCCCACCGCTCAAAGATGAACAAACTGGGTTGGGGTTTAAATCCCTATAGATATTCGGGCCAACTTCGCCGCTTCCGCTCAAACCTTCTTCCTTCGTTTTAATTTTGATTGCTATCTACCTAAGACTTCAACTCTGACTGGTGCAATACCTCTACCAGTCATTCTGATAACTCGCGCTGCACCACGGGAAAGATCGATGACGCGGCCGCGAATGAAAGGTCCTCGATCGTTAATTCTTACTACAACAGAACGACCATTACGCCTATTGGTAACGCGAACTCTGGTACCAAAGGGTAGGCTGCGATGGGCTGCTGTCATTCTTGCTGGATTGAATCTTTCACCAGAAGCTGTCTTAGTACCGGTATAGTAGAAGGAAGCTATACCTGTAAAAGTTCTTCCTCTTCTTCTTTTACTTGAAGCCTTAGTGTGATGCTTTTTGCCTAGTATTTGTTTTGTTGGCTTTGCCTTTACTGCTGTGAGTTCTGGGGGCAAGCCTGCAATTGTTGTCAAAGGAGATGCTTTACCTAAAAGCCTCCGCAAACGATTTGTTGCTTGGAGGGCATCAATTCTAAGATTATTGGTTGTATCTGGAAGGCGTGTTTCGCCATTGATTTCGACAATTTCGGAGCCGTTAACTTTGATAATGTAGCGTTCGGTTAGAGCTTTAGTTCCAGATTTGGATTTGGTGCTTCCGTTCCAGCTAACGTTAATCTTGCTGGCATCAACTTTCTTATCGATTAAATCGTTGATTCTAGCTGCTATTAGATTTGCTTTCTCTACAGGGTTGCGATAGTTGCCCTTGATTGCTACCGCTTTTGTTGAACTGTCTTGATTTTTTGCACCTGCGGTTACTTCCTTATCAGAATTTGCGACAGAATCAGAACTCAAAAATGTAAAAACAGGAATGTTGCGGAGATAGAGAGTTGCTGCCTGACGACCTGCTAACTTGTGTGCGTAAATTTTAGTAACAGTAGTTCTCGAACCATTAGCATTAACCGAAACTGTGTTTTTTTCTGGCGATTCTTGAGAGGTAATTAATGCTTCATTTACCGTTTGAGCGCGACTAATAGAAGGCGTTCCAAGAATGGTTGAAAGTATTGCTACAACAGTCCACAAAAGTCTTTGATTCATGCGTCTAATTCAAATTTAAAGCGAGTATTGAACTGAGGCTTGATAATTCACGGAATAAATACATTATTCAGTAATAATATCTACCTCAAATCTTATTTTTTTTGCTTTCACAACTTATTAACTGCAACAGACTAACACGAACTGATTCGACTTGGGTATCCGAGTTTTAGCTTAGACTACTGTTAAATTATCAAATATCAAGATTGCATTGCAAGGGTAAAAGCTTTGTCAAATCTTGATGAGAGACCATGTAACATTTTTAGAAAAATTACAATATTTAGTTTTTATAATTTGGGTCATTTAAAAATTAAATATATCACCTATATATTGTTATATATATGATATTTATTACAATTGCGATTCACATTCAAGTATTTTATTCGACAATGTTTTTACCTTAATAATACTTAGAAAATTCATTAATAGTTTAGTAATTAAAATCATTTCCACCCTGTGAGTTGAGTTATTCTAATCACTCTACAGTCAGCAATATTTAGATAATAATTCTGTGAAAGTACTGACAGTAAAGACATACAAGGATGAACAAGTTGATAGTTATTTATATCATTCAAGTCTCACTAGATACTTATGATTAATTTAAATCTGTCGTATATGAGACAAAATCAATAGCACATAAATAATAGATAACAATTCATATTTAAATAAACTAATAACATGATGAGTAGTATAAAAAATACGCATAATTGTGGATTTATAAAATAAATATTTTGTGATGAAAAAATAACAAATTATGGGATAATACTGAGCATAAATCTTTTTATTGCCGCAAAAATTTATCAATATTATCAAATAAGAAAAAACTAAAAGACGCTATATTATGTCGGATTAAACACTTATCATATCTATGAGGGCACAGTAATGAGTAAGAAATAATGAGTAAGAAGTAATGAGTAAGAAGTAATGAGTAAGAAGTAATGAGTAAGAAGTAATGAGTAAGAAGTAATAAGGAATTACGATCGGGCGCACGCATTACGGCGTATGCTCTTTGTATGCGTGAAGGGTTAAACCCTTCACGCGAGTATATACCGATAATGAATCATCTAAATTGTTACAACAATACCCACACTCTGATTAGCCATTCTATCGACTGCACATAGAGCGTAAGTTCCAGGTACAACTGCAATTCCGGTAATACCGGCAGATAAAACTCGCTGAAGCTTCCAGTTATCGCCACTCTTTTTATAAAGTGTCCAAGA
>JBCCSG010000315.1:0-8738 GCA_039200565.1 Cyanobacteria bacterium P01_D01_bin.50
AGAAGAATAAGCCCGAAACATGGTATAAAGCCTCGTCTTTTAAAGACGAATAAAAACTAAATTATCATTATTTGAATCCTCGTCCTTCTAGGTCGAGGTAAAACTTCTTACTTCTTACTTACTACTTATTACTTGTGAAAAAATGCAGTATTTACTCAAGAACAAAATTATTTATTTAGTATAAACTATATCTGTTTGTATTCAATTAATACTGAAAGTATTGCTGTGAATAAATGCTAAAACTGAAGCGATTGTGGAAGGTTTGGGAGGGGAGTATAAGGATTTTCAATAATAAATCAGACCTATTATTCAACCGCTTTTCTAATAGGAAAGAGAAGTTAAAATAAGCATGAAATCTGCTATATTGTCTACTTGAGATTAAAGGTGAACATCACCGTATCTTCGGGAGCTTCACTTTCTGCTAATGATGTATAAAGTCCCATCGCTGGAATATTGGAACGATCGGTTAATACCCAAGCTTGATTACAGTCGAGAGATTTCGCTTTTAAAAACATCTCTTGGAGTAACTTCTTACCGATACCTTGTCGTTGATGAGTGGGTGCAACCCCTACTTCATTTATCCATAATTCGGGTGGTTTGTCTGGATGAATGTAATGTACTGCTGATGCAAAACCTACTACTAAATCCCCATCAATAGCGACTGCAATATGGTGACGTGAATCTCTGAGGAATTCCGCAACTAATTTTTGGTTTAATTCGTAGTCAAATACATCAAACGCAACTTTGCTGAGAATATCTTCATCTCCACGATCTAAAATTCTAATCTCGATAGTCACTTACTGGGTACCTGTAATTGTTTTACCAAAAGTCCATGTTTGGGAGCAAAAAACATCGCAGCAGTAAATAGTAAAGTTTGCAATACTACAATACATCCACCTGTAGAAGCATCAAGATGATAACTAATATAAGTTCCCATTAAACTAGAAAATACTCCGGAAGCAACAGCAATTAATGTCATTTTACTAAAATTATCGCTCAACATATAAGCAGTAGCTCCGGGTGTTACTAACATGGCAATTACTAAAATAATTCCTACAGTTTGCTGTGCTGCGACAATTGTTAAAGCCAATAAAGATAATAAAATATAGTATAAACCGGTAGTATTTAATCCAATACTGCGTGCGTGGGTTGCATCAAAACAAAATAATAGTAAATCTTTTCGCAGTATCATTAAAGATATGATAGTTACTATACTAATAATCACGGTTTGAATTAAGTTAGAGTCGGAAATACCCAAAACATTTCCAAATAGGATATGCAGTAAATCAATATTGCTTGGTGTTTTAGAAATTAGCACTAAACCAAAAGCGAAAAAACCGGTAAAGACTAAACCCATTACGGTATCTTCTTTAATTCGGGTTTTTGATTTTATAAATCCAATAGATATTACTGAACCCAAACCAAATACAAAAGCTCCAATAGCTAAAGGAATATTTAAAATATAAGCAAGTACAACTCCTGGAAGTACTGCATGAGATACCGCATCTCCCATTAAAGCCCATCCTTTAAGAGTCATATAACACGAAAGAATTGAACACACAATACCCACCAAAGCACTTACTAATATAGCCTTAACCATAAATTCAAACTGCAAAGGTGCTGCAAACCATTCCCAAATTAATTCCATACTCATAATATTATCAATGAACAATAAATAATTAACAATACCCAATAGCCAATTATATAAATTACAGCTAAATACTTACAGATTACCTCTATTACCTACTACTTATTACTTATTAAGTGGGTTGGCATTGAAATTAGTAATTGGGATAAGGCAATAGGCAATAGGCAATAGGCAATAGGAATAAGGGTTTTAGGGTAATTAACCCAAGCTGTAATGTAGCTTGGTTTATTTGTGCCGACTTACTTACTTATTAGTAATTACTAATTACTAATTACTCATTACTCATTACTCATTACTCATTAATTATTACTTATTACTCATTACTTATTACTGGCATCATTCCTTCAAAGGTACGTGCTATATTCTCTTCTGTAAATACTTCTCCTGTAGGACCGTAAGCTAAAATAGTCCGATTTATTAATACTACATCATCACAAAATGTAGAAATAGAAGAAAGGTCATGAGTTGAAATTAAAATTGTATGACCCATATTTTTTAATTCTACTAATAACTGAATAATTGCTTTTTCTGTTTTTATATCCACTCCTGCGAATGGTTCATCTAACAAAATAATTTCTGCTTCTTGGGCTAAAGCACGCGCTACAAATGCCCGCTTTTTTTGTCCTCCTGAAAGTTCGCCAATTTGTCGATCTTTAAATTCACTCATGTGAGTTATATCTAAACTTTCTGCGACAATTTTACGGTCATTTGCACGAGGAATTCTTAATAAGTTCATATAACCATAACGTCCCATCATCACTACATCTTGGACGCTAATGGGAAAATTCCAGTCTACATCTTCTGATTGGGGAATATAAGCAACTAAATTTTGTTTTTGTGCTTTTTTCATGGACATTCCTTTTATTAACACCCGTCCGGTTGTCGGTGTCACAAAACCCATAATTGCTTTAAATAAAGTCGATTTTCCAGAACCATTCATCCCGACTAAACCACTTATAGAACCACTTCTGAGTTCTAAATTAGCTCCATGTAATGCGATTCTATTGTTATAAGCAACTGTAACTTCTTCAACTCTTACTGTGATTCTAGACATAAAATTGATTATTTATCTAATTGATTGAGTTTGAGTCGCACAACCGATCCTTCGGAAGTCAAGGTGAATTTAGAATTTAGAATTTAGAATTTAGAATTATTACCCCATCGATGAATCGAGGGGCCCCTCGTTTTTCTCCACGGATAAATCCGGATTATAATTTACGATTAAATCTTTTCCAGTGTTGATTTAAATTCAACACACTACTTAAAAATATTCTACTTTTCCAAGCCATTAACTAAGGTATTAATGTTGTACTCTAGTAATTTTAAATAACTGGGTGCGACTCCCTTTTTATCGGTGAGAGAATCAACATAAAACACTCCACCAAATTTTGCATTGGCTTCTTTCGCTACTTGTTTCTGAGCATCTGCACTCACAGTACTTTCACAAAATACTACAGGAATTTGATTTTTTCTGACTGTTTTGATTACTTTCTCCACTTGTTTAGGAGTTGCTTGTTTTTCGGAATTTACAGCCCACAAATAAACTTCCTTCAAACCATAATCATTCGCTATATAAGAAAATGCTCCTTCACATGTCACCATGAAACGTCTATTCGCAGGAACTTTTTCTACTGTTTTTTGTAATTTGTCATCAATTTTTTTTATCTCTTCACTATAAGCTTTTGCATTATTGTTGTAAGTATCTGCATTAACGGGATCTAATTCCACTAAAGCTTTGCGAATATTCTCTACATAATCTAACGCTAACTTTGGTGACATCCAAGCATGGGGATTTGGTTTACCCGCATAGGCATCTTCGCTGATATTTATAGGTGTAATACCTTCACTTAAAGTCACATGAGGTACATCTTTCAAATTTCCATAAAACTTCTGTGCCCAACGCTCTAAACCCAAACCATTATCTAAAATTAAATCTGCATCCTGCGCTTTAACTATATCGCTCGGAGTTGGCTCGTATCCGTGAATCTCTGCTCCTGGTTTGGTTAAAGATTCAATGATGGCTTTGTCTCCTGCTACATTACGAGCTATATCAGCAAGTACCGTAAATGTTGTCAGAATTACCTTTTTATCTTTTCTATCCCCATTCCGTGCAGTGTTGCTAACCCCTTGCTGTGTTCCTATAGACACATCTGATTGCTGATTACACCCACTCAACCACAGTCCACACGCTATCACTACTCCAATCGCCAGTCTTCCTGCATGAGGATGCTTACTGAAAATTATAGCCATTTAGTTACCTGAGTTTTTTCATAATCTTCTCATTTTTATCCTACAATACTTGAGTAAAAAATGAAATAATTATGAAAATCATCCCTCAAATATATAAAGTAATGGAAAATACTTGCAACTCAGAATTTTGATGAATTTTAAAGATGTAACAGAATCGTGTTAATGTTTATACTTATCTACTGTGTTAATTCAGTAGCTTTAAGTGAGGGTGTTTTTTGTAATTAATGAATAATCATAAATACTAATTGCGATCGCAAGCACAGTCATCTATCTATGTCTAACAAAGAAATAGTAAATTTAATTGGAGCAACTGCGGTTTTTGCTCAAACAATTTTTGCTGGAATGATTTTTGGGGTTTATCTTAGGTCTATTTATATTACGCAAGGAGAAAAACAACAAAAAAACTCTATTCAGGAAATAATAACTGAATATGTTCCTATTAGTAACTTTCCTTCTCGTTTATTTATATTAATTTTTATTAATCTATTTACTTGCTCGATAATCGGCTATAACGTGAGTTCAGTGGATGTTGATTTTTGGTTTTGGGTTGCAGCTATTTTGCTGTATAACTTGAATTTAATTAGTCTTTTTACAGAGGATTTTCAAATAGCTTTTAAAGCTTTGCTGATTACTGGTTGTTTGATGGGTGTAGCAATTGCGGTTTCGGAATTGCTATTAGTTTGCAAGCCAGAATTAAAGATATACCTGAGTTTAACTATAGGTTTATCAGCCGCTATAAATACATCTGTGATGCTCTATCTGCTGAAAGATTTTTTGTGTAAAGTCAAAAGTTTTATAATTTCGAGTGGTTTATCTTTTTCGGCTTTGTTAGTTGGCTGGATAGTTCAGAGATTTGTAATACTTTTTTGATCTCTTTTTTTAACTGAAATTAATATTTAATTTTTAATTCTGTACTTACTATCGGACATTTCAACACCAATATCAACAGCAGAAGAGTCTACTCAATATTTAAGTTTTGCGACAACATTGTTCCACCTGTGACAATTGAAGCAATGGTACGATGAAATTTTCTGAATAACTGATTCCATTTCATGATTTAACTACGCTATAAATAAACTTTAAGCTATAAACTCAAGACTATTTTAAATAGAATCGTGAATAAAAAGTACAAGAATATATTCTTAATCTACTTCTGTGTCATTAGGAATTGGAAAATCTGGCGTTGTAGATAAGATTGTTTTCGATTATCGGTATTGCAGCACAACTAATTCCACTTTGAATGGTTAATTTGCCGCATATCATTTACATTATTAATTAAATCACCATCGAAATTGACATGAAGTCATATTCAGTATTGGGAAACAAGTTAATTTTACGAGTAACTCCATTTATGACTACTTGGATTATGGCAAGCTCACCTACTTCAGCGGCAACTTTTGCTGCATCATTCAGTGAGTTAACTTTTACGAATTTTAATCGAGAGTATATAGCATTTGAAGCGATTAATGATAGTGATTCATCGGCTGACACTAATGCCGATGATAGTATAGCAGATTTTCAGAACTCTTCTACAACGAATGCTGAACCTTCTCAAGAAGAAATATTTAATGTTGCAGAAAGTTTAGTATCGGGTGAGGGTTCAAGTTATAACGCTCGCGCGGAAACTATGCCAAGATTTTTTGCCAATTTTGATGTAAGTCGTAACGATACTTTATCATTTGACTTTACAACTATTATTGATTTGGAGGCTTCGGTAGATAAACCAGGAGTTGAGACTGCAAGTGCTGCTGGAGATATTGCTTTTTATCTTTTAGATACAACTGGTACTTCTCCAGAGAATCGGTTTGATTTGCTCAACTCAACACAATTAGATTCCAATCTGATTAGCCAAAATAAGATATTAGAATATTTTACCCTTGCAGCAAATATTGATGCTTTAGGTAGAATCGATCTGATCAATAACACTAAGAGTCCAAATATTGATATTAGCAGTGATTTCAATCATTATAGTGTCGAAGTAATTAACAATTTGGGTAGAAGCCGAGCAATTAGTACTTCTCTTTTTGACGGTTCTGTAGAAAGGTTTTTTGAAGAAGATAGAAATATCACTTTGTTGGCGTTCAAAAATACAAAATCTAATGTTAAAGTTCCCGAATCTGGAAATAGTTTATGGTCGGTTTTATTTGCAGGATTGATGACTCTAATTATCAAAATAATAAATATGTCTAAGAAAGAACCCGAACAATAATTATATTTACTCCTAACTCCTAACTCCTAACTCCTAACTTATAACTCATTCTCTTAATCTAGGAATTAATTGAGCTAAATTACAAGGACGATTGCGAGAATCTAATTGTTCTTTAATAATATCCCATCCCGTTTTACAAGCACCGGAGGAACCAGGTAAACAAAAGATATAAGTACCGTTAGCAACGCCAGCTAAACAGCGAGATTGAATCGTAGAAGTCTTAATTTCCTGATAAGAAATCATCCGAAATATCTCGCCAAATCCCTCAATTTCTTTATCTAATAAAGGTTTAATTGCTTCTGGAGTACCGTCACGCCCGGTAACACCAGTACCGCCAGTTGTTAAAATTACTTGAACGGATTGATCAGCAATCCAGCGAGATATAACTGCACGAATCTGATAGATATCATCAGGAACAATTATTTTTTCTGCTAAGTAATGACCTACTGAATTTAAATTATCAATTAGTATTTTACCAGATTTATCATCAGCTTCTGTTCGCGTATCGGAAACAGTCATTACGGCAATTTTTAAAGGAAGCAAAGATTCGTTGTTATCCATGTTCAATATACTCGCGTAATTTTATTTTCTAAGATTTAGAACCTCACCCTCAATCTCTCTCCTTATAAAGGAGAGGGAGCGATACGGTAGGGTGAGGTTTTTTAAATAATAAAGTCATCTAAATTACTTCAAACCACAGTACCAAATTCAAAAATCTGATTTGTTCTTAATTTAAGCCCTGGAAATATTTTCAATTCGTTCATAACCGGGGAATATAATTCCCCGGCTAATAGCATAAGTTCATTTCAATGGACTGAAAAATAATTGCTTTAAGCAAACTCAGATTATTTAAACTTGAGCAGTTTCGCTGGAAATTTCTGCCGATCGCGATAATGAATTATTCCTAATTGCACGGAACATTCCAAATCTGCAAAGTCCGGTGCCAAATCCTAACCTCATTAACAAAATTGTAGGTACTTCCCGCACTGATTTAATAAAACCACGAACCCCAAAACGCATCCATCCTTGGGGTTTAACTATTCCCTGCCAAATAGTGTCGAACCATGAAGGAAGTGTTTCTTTTGTCCAGTCTGCTGTAATTACTTCCCCTTCAACAAATCCCGTGGCTGCCAAAAGTTCGGAAAAACCTTCTATACTTGAAAAAGCAGGATGTGACCATTGATCCAATAATTGCTGCATTACGGGTTTCTCCCAAAAATTCAGCGGAATTTGGCGATCGTCTCTTTGATTCCAGTCAGCTACTACCAGTATTCCACCAGGCTTTAACACCCGTATTAATTCTCTAGCAAAAACTGCTTTGTCTGGCATATGCGGCCCAGCTTCTATAGACCAGACTACATCAAAACTGGCATCGGGGAAAGAAAGTGCCATGGCATCATCTACCAGAAATTTCGCGCTCACACCTTCTGGGGTTAACTCAGTCGCACGTTTGACTTGTTGGGGGCTGATAGTAACTCCCGTCACGTCAAAACCGTATTCCTTGGCTAAAATTCTGCTGCTACCGCCAATTCCACAACCAACATCGATAACGGTGGTACCGGAAGGTAATTTATCCAAACCACCCCAACGTACCATTTCATGAACGAAATCGTATTTAGCTGTTAAAAAATCTTTGTTTGTGGGTGGGGAACCATAATGACCTAAATGGATATGTTCACCCCAGTAATATTCCAAAATACCATCATCCGTCCATTCATCGTAGGAATTGGCTACAGAATCAGATGATTGATAGCGACGAGCGGAAAGTAAATATAGTGCGATGCTTACGATTAAAATTACGAGGATAATTCCCAGGGTTGAAAGAAGGAAGTTCATTTAGATACAGCCTTAATATTTTTAAATAATTTTATCGTATTAAGGAAGCCCGAAATTGAATTTGTTTGGGGTGTTCAATTTGCTTTCAAATATATCAGATATGATATAAGATATGGATTTTGGAAGAAGATAAGCTTTTAATTTAGTTGCATGGTGAAGTAAAAACACCACTAATGAGCCAAGAAGCACGAATAGAGACAGGGTTTCTACTTAGAAAATTGCAGCAAGGTGAGAATCTTGAAATGCCTCATTCACCTCCGATGCAAAGTATTGGTAAGCATTGTCATGAATTGCGTATAGCGGATGGAGAAAAGAATTGGAAAATTATTTACCCTGTTGACGAGGATGGGATTATAATTATCGAAGTTTTTAACAAAACAACCAGAGCAACACCGAAGAAAGTTATTGAGACTTGTAAGGAACGATATCAGGTTTCTTTAATTAGGGCTAGTAGTTAGTAAAATATAGAGATTTAAATTCCTTCAACAAACTTCTTAATACTCTGCTTCCAAAGTTGTTTATCAACTGTAACAAGTAAATGATGCCCTGCATCGGGAAAAATCACCAACTTTTTAGAACCCTGCAAATTTTGATAAATCTCGTTTATTTCTGCTAAAGTTGTCCATTTATCAAGCTTTCCCTGTAATATCAAAGTTGGACATTCAACTGATTTTGCATAAGTAAGGGGATTGTGAGCAAAACCATTAAACCCATGTTGAATTCCTCCCCAAAATACCATTAATTCAGTCACGGGGAATGTCGGAACTTTGATTGCTCTAACTCGACTTTTAACAG
>JBCCSG010000316.1:0-8738 GCA_039200565.1 Cyanobacteria bacterium P01_D01_bin.50
AAAAGACTTTAAAATTTGAGTAACATCAACTGCTAGTAAAAATAAAAAGATAAAATCAATTTACGTAATCATGGCATCTACTTACCTGCAGAAGCAAATAAAAGTTATTCTGACAGATATCGAAGGAACTACAACCGATATTAGTTTTGTACATGAAGTTCTTTTCCCTTATTCTGCAAAACATTTATCAAATTGGGTACTTAACAACTTAAAATTACCGATTACTCAAGATATACTGCAACAAGTTAGAGAAATCACTGGTAAATCAAATCTTGATGCAGAAAGTTGTTTGATTCAGTTAATGGATTGGCAAACTGAAGATAAGAAAATAACGCCTTTAAAAACCTTACAAGGTTTAATTTGGCGAGAAGGATATGATAAAGGTGAATTAAAGTCACACATTTATGCCGATGCTGTTGAGTATCTGCAAAAATGGTATGATGTTGGTTTAATCCTGGCTGTTTATTCTTCAGGTTCTATTGCTGCTCAGAAATTATTGTTTCAAAATACTTCTGTCGGGGATTTAACTTCATTATTTTCCGCAAACTTTGATACAACTACTGGGAGTAAAGTAGAAACTCAATCTTACCTTGCGATCGCGGATAAATTATCTGTGCTTCCGCAGGAAATTTTGTTCCTTTCTGACTCTTTGAAAGAATTAGTTGCTGCTAGCGCTGCGAATGTAAATGTTTGTGGGTTAAATCGGGAAGAAACGGCTATAGATAGTGAATTTAATTATGTGAATAACTTTTCGGAAATTGCATTGAAATTGTGATAAAACTTAACTTGCCCTATAAGCTTTCGGTGTCATACCTGTAAATTGGCGAAACTTTTTGCTTAAATGGCTGTGGCTGCTGAATCCACATTCTAAAGCAATATCTGTAATTAATCGGTCTTTTTGTTTCAACAACTGCTTAGCTCGTTCAACCCGTTGTTGAATCAAGTATTGGTAGGGAGACATACCGATTGATTGCTTGAATAAATGGCTAAAATGAAATTGACTAATGTCTAACAACCGAGCTAAATCGGCAAGTTTGATTTCTTGATCTAAATGAGCATCAATATAATCTAAAATTTGCTGTAATTGATGCAGTGGTAAACCTCCTTCATAAGTTGTTAACTGAGGTTTTGTAGCAGCGTGTTGTCTGAGTAAATTTACCGCTAAGACGTTAGTCAGTGAATCAATATAAAGTCCGTTACCCCGATTTTGCTGTTGTAATTCTGCGAGTAACATTATCCCAACTGCTTCAATTTGTGGATTGCGAATCCGAAATTCTGGTATTAATTCAATGCTCGCGGGATCTTGCTCTAGGGTTTCTCTGGCGACGCTTTCAATAAATTGAGTTTTCACCCTAATCTGTAAGTAATTATCATCACTTTCCCAGCGAGCAAAAAGCGGTGTATTTGCAGGTGTGACCGTCGCCTTCAATATTCCCCTCAATGATGCTCTTGCGGCGATTGCAGCAAACAGTACACAAGGAGCAAGGTTATGGGTAAGATTTCTGAACGATTGGACATTCTGGAATCACCTCCGAACAGCAGCAGCAATTTTGGCCGCAGTTCTACTGACAATATCTCTTTGTCAACGAACGGAATAGCAATCGCAATGGTTGGGATTGTTCTTTATTAACTTGACTTACGTCGCTTCAAAGCAACACCGGATAGAACACCCCCCAGAGCCAGAAGCCCAATACCTGGCTCGGGTACCTCTTGCTTTAACGCTGGAGAGGCAAACGTCATGCGATCGAAGGCAACCATGTCATTGGTACCCTTTGCTGCATCGCTGATATCAAAGCGAACTTCGGTGAAATATTCGTCTTCTGACTCAGCTATATGACCGAAGTAAAAAGCTGTTCCTCGAATAGTTTTATCAAAGTCTTCAGGATTGGATAGCCTTAGACTGATGTACTCTTTAGTGCCAGTCACCCTGGTAAATTCAATAGCCATGACACCACCACGTTCAAAATCTGTACCGTAGAATCCAAAGGCTGACGTGGCTTCGGAGAAAGAAAATTTTAGTTTGCTATCCTTTCCTGCATTGGTGTTCAAGAATTGGTTACTTAAACGTTCTTCCATGGTTTTATTCGCTTCGCTGATGCCGTAACGACCACCTGTAACATTACCTGCGGTCTTTTCTATAGATGTGTGCAGAGCTATATCTCCCTTATTCGGATCGGAAATAGTTATGTTGAAAATGCTACCATCAGCTTTTTCCCGGCTCACCTTATAGAAGAACTCATCGCCTGTTTTTCCAAGTTCAGTAAAACCCTCTTCAGCCTCAAAGTTAACAGTTGCGATACCTGAAGCGTCCGCACTAGAGCCGATCGCACTCAAAAACTCAAGTTCTGCGGTATTGCTATTTTGCAGTATCGATAAATCCGGTGCATCTTTAACTTCGCCGTTTTTGAAATGCTGGATATCTTCACCAAAGAATGAAGCAGCCCAAGCAGAAGAGCCACTATCGAACCCAATCGTGCTGAAGGCCAGGGTGGTCAAAATCAAACCAAATTTATTCAATTTCACTGTATCAATTCCTTTGTTTTTTTCTTTTGAATAGCTAGTGTTTTCTAGATGGCAAACTCAATATATTAGTTTTAAATATACTTACAATCTAAGTAAAAATATTGTTCTATGACAAGACTATATTTAGATCTTTACTAAAAATTATAAAGTCTCTTATAAGCTCAATATTTATACGTATAAAGCTGATTATGAAAACTCTGTGCTGTTGAATTTTATCTCCGTAATCCTAGGGATGAAGTAATTCATGGGATATTATTACAATGACTAATATCCGTATAATTAATGATTTTTTTTTAAATTATAAAGGTCATTTATTTTATGTCTTCAACTAATACATTAGAAAAATTACGGATGGAGGGAGATTCAGGAGTTTATTATTGCTGGCAGTGGTTATCTCATAAATACGGATTTTCTAGCTTTAAATACTGATCTTATATTTTGATTTAAGTATAAAATATTTGCTATCTTTATTTAACTCAACATTTCGACATCAAAGTACATTATTATCGAGGAAAATTGTTACAAAAAGATATAAAACACCCTCTTATTGCAATCAATGTCATTATTATTGGAGAAATTCTCATTAAAACAACGATTTTTAGGGATGTATAAAAAATCATGTTTTAGAGTATAATAAAAAAAATGTAAAATCTGTGTGGACTTCTTATTATTTTTTAAATATTTTGGTGCGAAATCAAAATTTATTGTATTGTCACGAAAATTTTAACTAATGATTTAAAAAGATAATATTGTGGGAATAGGGATGGATAGATTAGCTCCTTTCCTCAACTCTGCTTGCAGAAAGCTTGTATCGAAAGGTATATTTAATTTTCTAGAAGAATATTGTTATTCTCACAACACAACTGGGTATCTTGTAATTAGTTTACCGCTTTGTGTGTTCAGATGAAGTCTGCCCAAGAGGCTACGTTTTCTCCCGATACAACCCAAGATCCTCCAGTAATTCTTACCTCGGAACTGCGAAAAGTTTACCGTACTGGTTTTTGGATGAATCAAAAAGTTGTGTCTCTCAAAAGCTGCTCTTTAAAAGTTTACCGGGGAGAAACTTTTGGATTGCTTGGACAAAATGGTGCTGGTAAAACCACCCTATTGAAATTATTGCTCTCAATTATCCGCCCTACTTCCGGAAGAGGTTTGTTACTGGGTAAACCGCTTGGCTCGAGGGCTGCAAAACAACGGATTGGTTACTTACCAGAAAATGCTTATTTGTATGATTTCCTGACTGGCTGGGAATTTTTAATTTGGAGTGCGAATTTATTCCAAATACCGAAAAAGATTCAAAAGCAACGCATTCCCCAATTACTTGAATTGGTTGGGTTATCTCAATTTGATGCTCGTAAAAAATATATGCGCTGCTACAGCAAGGGAATGCGACAGCGTGTCGCCATGGCACAAACATTAATTAACGATCCAGATTTAATATTTTTGGATGAACCGATGTCTGGTTTAGATCCTGTAGGGCGTTACCAGATGCGAGAAATTATTTTAAGCCTGAAACAACAAGGTAAAACTATTTTTTTCAACAGCCACATTCTTAACGAGGTGGAATTAATTTGCGATCGCATTGGCATCCTTAGCAAAGGTGAATTAATTTGTTCGGGCAATGTTAACGAACTACTAGGAACTCCTACCACATATTTAGTAAAAGGTCAAGGTGGTGACTGGGAAAGTTTGCAAAAATGGATTCCTAATCTTAAATCTTTGTCCGATGGTTGTTGGCAAGGCGAATTACAAGGTGAAATGTATGATTTTCTTGCCAGTCTTCGTTTAATGGGAGGATATCTCCAGACTCTCAATGCTTATCGCCCTTCTTTAGAAGAGTTTTTTATGGAAAAAATTCAGGGAAAGATGTGATAATTCCTTATGATTGTGATTTGTTTTACGGAGATTAATGATTTTTATCTGGACATTAAAGCCACCGCAATTGTGGCAAATTTTTATAAATAAGAATCCTGTTTCTATTGATGCTTGGTATGCAGTTAAGAAAGACCGGATTTTATTACTGTAAAAAAATAGACTTGATATTATCATTTAACCTTGGTAAATAAATAACAGAGAAATTAAGTTAGCTTGATTTTTCCCGCTCACACATATGATGTGAGGCATTAGGTCAAGGGCTACCGGCCAAATTTTTCTCCTAAAAAAATTTGGCAGGGTACCCGTCAATCTCAAAGGAATATAATGTATTTCTAAGTATTTGTCCGTCATTATTCCATATGTAGACGAATCAAACTTTATGTGAACTTTACTAAAATTTCAAACTTTAGAAACAATTTCGAGCTATGAATTTCCGTTTATTTTAGAAAATATAAGTGATAAGGAACTTGAATATTTAAGTATAGTCAACAATAAAATGTTAAGACGGCGCTTTACAAATCTGATTCTCAGGTGAATATGCTTAACACTGGTCTATTAAAATTCTTTGCCCAGCCATTAGCGGGTGTTATGTTATTAACTGCTTTTTCTGTTGCTTTGGAGCCAATTAATCCAGCAGCGGCACAACAAGTAGGACGGGGTGCCGGAATTCGCTCAAGTTACTCATTGGGCGGAGGCGATCGCATCAGAGTAAATGTGTTTGAAGTGCCGGAGTATTCAGGTGAGTACGTAATTCCTCCTGGTGGAGGGGTTAACCTACCTTTGGTCGGTAGCGTTGCCCTTGAGGGGCTGACAACGGAACAAGCTGCTGACGCTATTGCTAGAAGATATGCCCGCTTTCTTAGACGACCGATTATTTCTGTTAATTTAATATCCCCTCGTCCTATTAACATATTTGTTGCTGGGGAAGTAACTCGTCCGGGGGCTTACAGTCTTAATTTACAAGGTGGTGCGGGTCAAGATCCAGGGGTTCAATACCCAACGATTTTAGCGGCTTTAACAACTGCTCAGGGAGTAACCCTTAGTGCTGATATCACCCAAGTGCAGTTACGTCGCCGGATTGGTGGTGGAAGGGAACAAACGGTCACTCTTAATTTAGATGACCTGATAAAAACAGGTAGAAGTTCTCAAAATCCGACATTACGCGATGGTGATACCATCTTCGTACCAACAAGTAGAAGCTTTGACATCGCACGAGCGCGTAATATAGCAGCAGCAAACTTTGCGGCTGATCCCAATCTACCCCGCACCGTAGCGGTAGTTGGTGAAGTAATTCGTCCGGGGTCTTATTTAGTTACTTCAGGGGCAGTACAAGGCGGTGGAAATAACGATACTGGTGCGCCAACCATTAGCGGTCAAGCTACCGTAACGCGAGCGCTGCAATTAGCTGGAGGAATTACACCACAAGCTAATGTCCGTAACGTTATAATTAGACGGCCGACAAGAACGGGTGCCGAACAAATCATCAATGTGGATTTGTGGAGGTTGTTAACTAGCGGTGATGTTAACCAAGACATTATCGTTCAAGATGGAGACACAATTGTATTTCCAACCGCAACTGAAGTTAACCCAGCCGAAGCTACCCAGTTAGCGACAACAACTTTGTCTCCTACACAAATTCAAGTAAATGTGGTAGGGGAAGTTAAAAGACCAGGTACTGTAGATATTAAACCTAATAGTTCTCTTAACCAAGCCTTACTCGCAGCAGGTGGGTTTAACGATGCTAGGGCTAGTAGTGGTAAAGTCGATTTGATTCGCCTCAATCCCGATGGTTCCGTTACCAAGCGCTTAGTGACAGTTGATTTGAAGGCAGGAATCAACGAACAAACTAATCCCATACTCCGTAGTAATGATGTAGTCTTAGTCAGCCGTTCTGGTTTAGCTAAGACTGGTGACACCATCAATACTGTGGCTGGGCCAGTAGGTACTATTTTCAATATTCTGAGATTCTTCGGACTCAGTTTTTAACTAAACTCAGAAACGAAAAATTTAAAGACGTTGCTGCGCTCCCACTTTATGGTGAATGCAACGTCTTATTTATTCGTTACAAGCATATTTCTCGTAAAAAACCTCACTCGTCTCCAAGATCTGCCCAAAGGCTAATATAGCGCTACGCGCAAATAGTTTATTGCTCATAGGCTTTAGCGTTCAACAATCTCCCAACCGGCATTGCGCAATACTATATTCCTAAAATTCTCTTATTTAGTGTATTTTTTCTTGCCAGTTATTAATTTTAATCTTAGTATCATCAGATTTTTTTGTAGTATATTTGACTAATTTGACTTGCATGCTTCTCCGGAAAAATCAGTTTTTCTCAGAAGCATTACTAGACCAAGGCCAATATAATTACTTATTAATTACTAATATGGTATCTAAGGAATCCGAACAATTTCCTAAACGGGTATTTGGCGTAAAAGGTTTGTTGTGTGGTCTGAGCTTTGCTTTTTGCACTTGTATGGGTATACCTTCGGCTAAAGCAGCCCAAACTATTACCATTCGCTTAGGTCCCTTTGAACAGTCGATAGCGATCGCCGATTTAGAAGAATTTGCCAATACCGGTAAATTACCGACTTCGCTGCAAGGTTTATCACCTTTGCTTCCCAGTGAAATGCGAGGATTATTGCAACGCCGTTTAGAAATAAATCCTGAAACAGCGGAAAAATTTACCCAAGAATTACAACAAACATCTCTTGGTAGACGATTAATAACTTCATTGAAAGCGGCTTTACCAGGTTCGAGTATTGAAAGCGTACAAGGTGCGATTAGCTTAGCTTTAAGACAAGTTAACGGTTTGAGTGTAGTAGACTTTTTACGAGCCTATCCCCAGCAAAATGTGACTGTAGATGCCACAAAAGCCATTAGCATCGCAGTAGAATTCAACCCCAAGCGTTTACAGAGTCAAGCCTTTGGCTCTTTACTAGCACGAGAATTATATGTAAAAAATCCAGTAGATTCTTCTCAAATCTTTAAAAGTATTAACCCAGCAAGTATTGGCTTTGAAGCTGTCGAACAACAAACCATCAAGCTGCAAGATAAAAAGCGAAATCGGACAATTCCTGTAGATATTTATTCGAGTAGAGTTTCGCAATCGCAACAGCCATTGGTTGTGATCTCTCACGGTTTTGGTGCAAATCGTAGGTATTTAGGTTACTTGGCGCGTCATTTAGCTTCCCACGGGGTTAGCGTCGCTGCTATCGAACATCCAGGTAGTAATATGACTGCGATTAGTCAAGCTACCAATGCAGCGGATTTAAAAAAATTGCTCAACCCCACTGAATTCATCGCGAGACCAAAAGATATTAGCTTTTTACTAGATGAATTAACAAAGCTCAATACTCAACCAGGAAAGCTCCAAGGAAAATTAAATACTCAACAAGTAAGCGTTATCGGACATTCTTTAGGAGGTTACACCGCTTTAGCCATAGTTGGAGGAGAATTAAACATACAGCAATTGCGGCAGTTTTGTAACAATTCATTAAATCTTGCTTCCGCACCCGCTGACTGGTTAAAGTGTGCCGCTGCTTCCTTGCCAGAAAAAAAATTACAACTCCAAGACTCCCGCGTCAAAAGTGCGATCGCCTTTAACCCAATGGTAGGAAAACTCTTTGGGGATAGAGGCTTAAGCAAAATTAATCGACCAGTTTTAATGTTAACGGGAACGAGCGACGCACTGACACCAGCCTTGACACATCAGATACAGCCCTTTAACCAACTAGGCGGACAAAAGTATTTATTAACAGCAATTGGGGGAACACATCTGAGTATAAGTGAGGGCGGATTCCCCGTAAATCCAGCTACAACAATTATTAGAGAGCGACGAGGAATAGAAGCTAGACGCTTAAGGGAGTTAGTTAAAGGAGTAAGTGTAGCATTTGTCAAACAACTTGCACCCGACGCAAAAAATTATCAACATGTGCTAACTTCTGGTTACGCTCAATCTTTTTCTACACCGCAAATTAAATTGCGTTTGAACTCTGATTTACCTAGAAGTATTAAACCTTGGTTGAAATTAACGAGTAAATAATTGGGTGTAGGGCATGGGGCATGGGGCATGGGAGACGGTTGTTGTTAAACATTATTTATTTGGGCATTGTTGGAATTATTAACTTTTTACTTGTTAGATAAATCTACCCGTGCAAGCTACCTTCCCACCAACCACCAACCACCAACCACTAACCACGAACTCCTAACCACTAACGTAAAAATGATGCTTTAATAACAGTGTCATAAAAAGAATATACCTGTATCATGTGGGCTGGTGAGGACAGTATCTTGTTTGAAATCACCTTCATAGTGATAATAAAAATCACACGTTGTTTTCT
>JBCCSG010000317.1:0-8735 GCA_039200565.1 Cyanobacteria bacterium P01_D01_bin.50
AGAAGAATAAGCCCGAAACATGGTATAAAGCCTCGTCTTTTAAAGACGAATAAAAACTAAATTATCATTATTTGAATCCTCGTCCTTCTAGGTCGAGGTAAAACTTCTTACTTCTTACTTACTACTTATTACTTGTGAAACTCGTTGGCATGATGGACAAGCTGGAAGGGATGTTGTCGAAGTACCTAGATGGATTGTTAATGACAATCCGGTTCCTTTTGGGATTACCCAAGCGGATTTCTCTTACCAACGATTGCTTAGTGTCAGGAAAAGACTCGGTGCTGTATATCAAGGTTTTGCAGCATTACTACGGCGCGAAGGTGCAGTAGATTGGATTACAGGCGAAGAAATTAATGATGTTGTTTATTTTGAGGAACAAATTGACTCACACCACATCTTTCCTGTCGCTTGGTGCCGCAAACAAGGAATTGACCCAAAAATGTATAATTGCCTTGTTAATCGCACTCCTCTAAGCGCCAAAACCAACAAAAAAATTGGCAGCAAGGCACCTTCAGTTTACTTGAAAGAATTTGAACAGCAAGGAATAGCGACAGCAAGATTAGAAGAGATAATGCGATCGCACTGTATCGATCTGAATATTCTGCAATATGATGATTTCGACATATTCTTTAGAGCCAGAGCAGAACAGCTTATGAATCTTATAAGTAAAGCTATGGGTAAAAATTTAAGCTTTTAATCATAGTTATGATACTGAGATAATTTTCATATATCAAAGGCTTACAGGCTTTACTTATGAATAATTACTAGAATCAGTTCATTGCTCATAATAGCAAACAATTAGTAAAAAATATTACTGAAAATACTTATATTTTGAGTATTTGAAAGAAGCGACTGCCTAAACCCTTATAGCCGCTTCTTTTTTATCTGGATTTTCAACAGAATATTTTTATTTACGCCACATCAACAATAGAAACTACTTTCTCATCATCCTCATCAGGTTCATACACTAAAAGATCCCCAGGCTGACAATTCAAAGCTTTGCAAATGCCATTTAATCGCTCTGGCATCAATCGCGGCATTTCGTCAACCTTGCGAAGTCTGTAAACCGAATTTTCTGTTATCTCCAACGCTTTAGCCAAATCCTTATTTCTGACTCGTTTTCGCGCCATAACTTCACTTAATTTCCAACGAATCACTTGATTCATAAATTTACGTTTACATAACTAGTTTAGTTGTTGTGAGACGTAGATTTATCTACTTGTCGTTATTCTACATTAAGTGTAGATATTACTACTTTTAAATTTTATAAATCTACGTTGCAAGCAATCTACATCTAACGTAGATTAGAAAGTAAGCAAAAACAAAGGCGATCGCCCTCCGCCAAGAGAAATGCGATCGCCTTATGGAACCCCTTTTATGAGGTCAAATCAAATGATTACACAACAAGAGCTTGATAGCCAAACTTTGGCTCAACTAGAGTTTCAAAAATATATCAAATTACTGGTTGATGAAATCGCACCAGAATTTGAAATAGACTCAGTTACAGATGATTTCGGAGAACTTTATCGTGTTTGGTATGGTTCTCGCTTACTGGGTACTTTTTACCGAAATATTGAAGGTAAATGGATTGCACAACCGTGCAGTAAAGAAGAAAAACTTTGTTGCGATACTCCCGATGCGGCACAAGCAATAATTATTACGACTAGTGGCTTACCTGTAGCTGTAGCGCATCCAATTACATAGATTTTTTGAATAAGAGACGTGTTTGTTAGCGTCTCTTTCCTACTCGGATATGAATCAGTAGTTATTCGAGAACTATACAAATATTTCTTCAAATTTCTCTTCAAACGTTAATCCTGCGTAAAACAATGAGTGTTATCACAGTTCAGTGTCGCGTAGTCGCAAGCGAAGCCACCCGTCATCATCTTTGGCAGATAATGGTACAGAAGAATACACCTCTAATCAATGAGCTTTTAAAGCAAGTTGGAAAACAAGCTGAATTTGAGCAATGGCTGAACAAAGGAAAACTTCCTTCAGGGATTGTAAGACCCTTATGTAACTCCCTTATTGCTGAAGAATGTTTTTCCGGACAACCCAAAAGATTTTATAAATCAGCGATTGAAGTAACTGAATACATATATAAATCTTGGTTAGCGAGACAAAAGAAACAGCAAAGACGTTTAGATGGAAAGATTCGTTGGCTTTCTATACTTAAAAGCGATGAAGAACTTGTTGAAAGCAGTGGTCGTAGTTTGGAGAATATAAAAGAGAAAGCTCTTGAAATTCTAGTCCAAAGTACTACTCAAGCAGTAGAACAACAAAAACAGAATAGAAAGAATAAAAAAGGTTCTAGTACTAAAAAAAAATCTTCTAAAAAGTTATTGACAACCCTATTTGAAGCTTACGAACAAACAGAAGATGATTTAGAACGTTACGCGATTGTATATCTTCTCAAAAATAACTGCGAAATTCCAGAAAAAGAAGAAGATCCAGAAAAGTTTGCTCAAAAACTCCATAAAAAAGAAATTGAAATTGAGCGACTTAGAGAACTATTGACTAGCAGAATGCCTCATGGTAGAGATTTAACTGGAGAAGAATGGTTAAAGGCTTTGAGTATTGCTGCAAATACTGTCCCAGAAAACGAAGAAGAAGCGCGTTTGTGGCAAAATCGCCTTCTGAAGAAACCAAGCTCCATTCCATTTCCAATTCAATTTACCTCTAACGAAGATTTCATTTGGTCAAAAAACGACAAAGGACGCATATGTTTTAAACTCAGTGGCTTAAACGAACATATATTTGAAATTTTTTGCGATAGCCCGGAGGGCGACGCTTCGCGTATCGCAGACAACTCCATTGGTTTCAACGCTTCTTAGAAGACCAAAAAATCAAACGTAGCGATAAAGAGCTTTATTCAACTAGTTTATTTACCTTGTGTTCTGGTCGTTTAGCTTGGCAAAAGCCTTCTAAAGAACTCAAAGGAGAACCTTGGAACATCCACCGTTTAATACTCTACTGTTCCATAGATACTCGTTTATGGACTTCGGAAGGTACGCAACAGGTAGTCCGAGAAAAAGCTATTGGAGTTGAGAAAAAATTGACCAATATGCAGGAAAAAGAAAAACTCAGCCCAAACCAGCAAAATTACGTTAAAAGACTTGAATCAACTCTGAATAGACTTAATAATCCTTACCCGCGTCCTAGTAAATCTTTGTACAAGCCGAAAGCATCAATACTTGTAGGTGTTTCACTAGGCTTAGTAAAACCCGCAACTGTGGCAGTCATTGATGCTTCAATTAATAAAGTGCTTGCATATCGTAGTGTTAAACAACTACTTGGTAAAAATTACAAACTACTTAGCCGTCAACGAAGAAAACAGCAAAGCAACGCTCATAAACGTCACAAAGCTCAAAAGCGCAGTCAAACAAATCAACCATCAGAGTCGGAATTAGGAAAGCATGTGGATAATTTATTAGCTAAAGCAATAGTTTCTCTAGCTCAAACTTACCAAGCAGGTTCTATTGTTTTACCTAATATGAAAAATATACGCGAAAGTCTCCACAGTGAAATCCGAACAAAAGCAGAAAAAAAATGCCCCAATTTTAAGGAAGGTCAAAAAAAATACGCCAAGCAATTCCAACAGAACATTCACCGTTGGAGTTACGGAAGATTGATTGAAAATATTTACAGCCAAGCTGTAAAAGCACAAATCTCTATTGAAGAAGCATCCCAGCCTATTAAAGGCAACAATCACGAAAAAGCCAGAGATATAGCAATTACAGCTTATTATTCTCGCCAAAATAAATCTTAACTGTTTTATCGAATTAAAAACCGAACCTTGATAATAGAATAGGAAATAGCGCCGTAGTTCATATTCCACTGGAATCTCTGAGCTATGAAAAATGTGGGTTAGTTTGGCTATTGGAAGATAGTCTTGCTTTCTGACCCTAGTAGCTACTCGCCTCGATGCTGCTGTCTTCGGACAGGAATTAGGTGCGCTCCCAGCAAAAAAGGCGCGGATGTACTGCTGTAGTGGCTACCGAATCATCCCCGACCAAGGGGAAACCCATCCCAATCCTTGTTTGAGCGCGATTTTAAATTAGTCAAAAATCGCAATTCATCCGCGCTTTCTTGCGCCACAATGGTTTCAGCGTTTTAAGGCACAAAAAATTGCTGTTTTTAGCCGCAATTTGGAACGGAAAATTGACATCCGCGCAAAACGCCTCTGAATCACTTGTATAACAAGGGTTTGAAATGGGAGCGGTTACAATGACCCTCCCGGTTTTGGGCGGGTTGAAAGGCAGATCCGGAATGCCCTAAATATATATTAACTGGGTTACAATGACCCTCCCGGTTTTGGGCGGGTTGAAAGTTAACGATGCGTAATTAGCATAATTTACTGTGCTGTTACAATGACCCTCCCGGTTTTGGGCGGGTTGAAAGTCGCGGAAAGTCTCATAAGCTTTTGCTAATAGGTTGTTACAATGACCCTCCCGGTTTTGGGCGGGTTGAAATATATTCGACGTAGAACATGAAGAATTTTTAAATGATAAGTGACAAAAGCCTTCCCGGTTGTGGACGGGTTTTTTATTTTATGGCAATCACGCAGTTTGACTAAACGTATAAAGATGTCATTAAAGGCTACAATCAAATAAAAAACGCATCAAAACGAAAGATACGAACTAAAATTTACTAAAATATTTGGGATGGGTTGAAAGGGTTCAAATTCGACTGCTTTATTTCAAATACTCTAATATGGAGTAAATTGGATTAAATATTATTTGCCATACAAGGAGGATACGTCATCGAAGATGCTTCTGTAGGGCAGTTAATGCAAGAAAAGTTTTTTACAAGTAGGGAAGCTGCTGAAATCACGGGTTGTTCGCGTCGTCAGCTACAATATTGGCGCGATAAGAAAGTTATTGTACCTACAGTCAATACAACAGGTAAGGGTAAGAATGTTTATTATTCTAAGTCAGACTTGTTGGTACTAACAGTGATGTATTATCTGCTTAGTAGAGGTTTAAATTTTGAAGTCTGCCAGCAAACTTTAGAAATTCTTAAACATCAAGAATCATGGATGTTTGAATATTCAAATAAAAAAAATAAAAAATTTTTATTAATAATAGATAATTCGGATGAACATTTAAAACTGAAAGACTTTGATACTAAGTTAGTTTTGGAAGCAATTGATAAATATAAATGTGTAATTTCTATTGCAAGTAGTTATATACATAAAAAATTACAGCATAACCTCAAACGCTTTACCGAAGGAACTGATATAACAAGATAATTAAAATTGATAATTTATACAGGCTTCTGATATATTGCCATTTGTGCAAATTGCATCCGACATCTATGACAGCATCCATCTTCCCAAAAAGCAGGAATTTTAAACTTAGCCTCACAAATAGGACATTTTGAAAGTAAGCGTAATTGATGTTTCTTGCATTTTCCGGTGCTTTTAAACTGCCACTCAATTTTATGACAAGGCGTTTGAGCGTAACAAGCCCCACACAATCGAATTGGTTCGTGCTTCATTCCTACTCCAGCACCTGGAAGCATTTGGGATAATCTTTGTGCGTCAACCCCTACGACTCCAGATAATGCTTCCAATTCTTGTTGACTGGGGCGAGGATTAAAATAAAATCGCTCCCACCTTGCTACTACTGCACCAATTCCAGCTAAATTGCCTAAAGCATTTGGAGTTAAATGATTAATCCGTCTCACTCTACCAAGAAAGTGGCTCAAACTTTCTCCTTCTAGAGGTTCAACTGGAAATAGCCAAGGTTTAATATTGAAAGTATTCATTATTTATACTCCTTAGCAACTTCTTGTAGTATAGGTTTCTCAATTTTCTTTAATCCCTTTGATAAAGCCCGAATTGCTGCTTCTCTTAAAATCTCATCAAGCCGTCCAATATAACCCTCGGTTGCCGAAATAATAATCCGCAGCATCTCCTTAGTTGTTAGATTGGAAGCTACTGGCAATTTCAAAATCGAATCTTCCCAAATTCTCACCGTCTTCTTGAAATCATCTCCTGACAACTTTCCAAAGCGGTGACAAGCCCGAAAGCGATTATGAACCTGCTCATCACGTTTAATTACTGCATCTAATCGGTCTGTCCCAATTAACACTACAGCTATTCCTAACTTGTCATAAATATCACGTACCTCTGCAAATGTTTCTGGTTTCAACCTATCAGCTTCATCAACCATCAGCATTTCCACTTGACACTGTTTAAGTACCTCCATCGTTCTACCGCGAAAATCTGACACTGTACCTTTTGTTGCTCGAAACTTGAGGTATTCAATAATTTCTTTAAACAACTCCTTGGCACCACATTTCTGTGGGGGCTGAATATAAACAACAGGCACAATTGGAGGTTTTCCAAGTTCCTGCTGTGGCTTGTGTCTATATCTGTAAGCATCACAAGCAACCGTTTTACCAGTCCTTGATTCTCCAACCACTCTGCAAGATTGCCTTGCCTTACGCTTTCCATCAAGCCACTCATGCAAAGTTTTTACCTGCTGTAGTGGCACTATGTTCTTCGTTTTTAAACGAGTAATTTCAGCTTGCAACCACTTTTCATCAGTCTTAACCTCACCCAACTGTTGGGCTATTTTCTGAGCTTCTTTCATTGCTTACAACCCATAATCTTCCTTAAGTTGTTCGTAATCCCATACTTCAATTTGAGAATCTTGAGAATTAACTTCTTCAACAGGTTTAATTTCTTCCTCTGGTTCTTCAAATGGCTTTTGTTCCAACGTTTTTTTCTCTTCCTGCAACAGTACTTGTTCTAATTTCTGACGCTCTTTGCGACTTTTTTTCTGAGTTACAATAGCATCCCGTTCAACTACTTCTTGCAACAGAGATTGGTTGCTGATAGTTTTACCTGCATTGCGAATTCTGCGACTACTAGCAATAGCTTCGTCTAATGAGAGGCTTTCCGTTTCTAAACCTTGAGCATGAGCGCGAGTCAAAAATACTTCCTGATTTTTATCTTGGCGATAAATCAGAACTGTCGTAATATCTTTAGGGTCAAACCTTAAATTTACAGTTTCCCCTGCATAAGCAGCTAAATACTCACCTCGATACATCAAGTTTTGAAATTGTAAATAGCCTCCTCTTTGTACAGTGCGTCGCGACTGCTTCATCAAACAAATATCTAAATCTCGCTCCTCAATTAATGATGCTTCAACATTAGGTAATCCCGCTTCCCAACGTTCAAATCGAGTTTGGTCTCCCATTCGAGCATCAATACTTTGGTTATAACGGTCAACAATGAAGCGTACAATTAGTTTTTCAAGCTCTCTGAGAGTAAGACTCGCGTCTTTTTCCGCATCCTTGGGACGTTCTTGCACATTTGAACCTGTATATCCAGGCAAAGTAGAAAACAGGCTATCATTTAAAGTTCTAAAAGGACGCTCAACAATACCACCTTCAGAAGGGCGATCGCGTAAATGGCATACCATACCCAATTGACCAGCAATCTGATTTAAGTGATTTGAACGAAAATCTTTACCACCATCAGTATAAAAGTGTTCCGGCTTTCCATAAGTTCCCCATTCACAATTAAGTTTGTATTCCAAACCATAACGCTTTGGTAAAATTGCGTGTCGCAGGGCTAATGCAACCACTTGAGAACTTGGTGCATCGAAGCCCAAATTTATACCTATAATGCAGCGCGAATAAGTATCTATAACAGTTGTTAACCAAGGACGACTCAGAAGTTCACCATGTTGATCTACAAGTAAAACATCTGCACGGGTATGGTCGCATTGCCAAACATGGTTACTATAATCAACTGATAAATCTAACCCTTCGCGGGTTTTTACAGAAAGAGTAGTTCCTCTCCAGCCTGGACTGCGAATACTTTTGGCTTTTTCCTTCTTTTCTAAAATTGGTCCTAAAACCCTTAATACAGTTCTGTAATTAGGTGGTTTCTCATCTCCAAGTTCGTGGGCTTTTGCATTTACTCTGAGAGCAACTTGTTTAGGAGTCATCCGTTTGCTTCCCTTATTACCCTGCTGATAAGTCTTGATAATAAAGTTTTCCCAAAACTCACCAATTCTATGCTTTCCTTTATCAGTTCTATTAGTTTGAATAAGTGCATTTAAACCATCTTTCTCCCACTTTTTCACCAATCGCTGCACTGTTCGCACCGAAACACCTAATTTTTCTGCTCCATCTTTTAACTTCTGTCCATAGGTAATGCGATCGCAAGGTTCTAATAAAGTTTGAATAATTTCTAATTTTAGTTTGGCTTCATCTGAAAGTTCAGTTGCAATTGCATTGTTTTCAACAGGTATATGGTTTTCTTCTTGCAAACTTTCTAATTGTTTTGAATCAGAAGCTGTATCCTCGCTCATGAATAATATTTGTTTTATGAATACATAATGTTATCCTAACCCTATGTAAAACGACAGTCAATTTGTCATTATGAAAATATACAAAAACTTTCTTATCTTCAGTAAAGCGACATCTAGTTTGTCACTTTACTGGAATACGACATATATTTTGTCACTAATATGCGATTAGAGTTTTGAGGTTAAAAGTTGCGAAAGCCTTATGGGCGAAGAGAAAACTCTGATGACATTAATTTGTCTCGACGACAAATAATTAGTCACTGTACAATTGTTTTCCCACTTTGTACATATCCAGTAACCAATCCTGTCTTACTACCACTGGACGAAGTTGGGGCTAATTTAAGCTTAACCGATCTTACCCTTGCTAAATTCAGTAATGCCTGCTTAGTAGGTGCTAATTTAAGAGAT
>JBCCSG010000318.1:0-8625 GCA_039200565.1 Cyanobacteria bacterium P01_D01_bin.50
AAATGCGAATTCGCGGGAGTCTTGCCATTTGGCTTCTAACATTCTGACAGCGGCAATCATTTCTTGGGAATCAGCTCGCAGACGGTTGGAGATTTGGGAAAGCATTTGATGGGAAGCTTTTCTGATTGCTGCGACTTCATGGTTGCCAAGTTTGACGATTTCGCTGGCGGTAAATTTTTCTATCCAGGTTTGATAATTCGCTGTTAGCAGCAAACCTCCTAATTCTTGTGCTGGGGATGATTTTGCTTTGAGCAGCGTAATGGTGGTTTCTTTGGAGATGCTTGTCATCCATGGTGGTAAATCTTTTAAAAGAGTTACTAGGAAGCTGTGAATTCCTTCGTGTTTTTCTTTTGTAAGTAAAATTTCGATCAAATCGGATGCTATCTCGATGCAGAAGTTGGGGTTTGCTGCTGTTAAACGGTTGATTACAGGTTTGATGGCGTTGCGGATTTCTGAGTTTGGGTTAATGGCGATCGCCGTGATTAATTCTTTTTCTTCGTAAATTAGTTTATCATCGGGAAATTGTCCGAATAGTCGGATACTAAGGATTCGTAATGATTCGTTTTCGGATGCGAGAAGTGATTCGATGATATGAGCAGGTAAGTCTTTGGCGGGAATTTGGTGATTTAATAAGATGCGTACGCCTAATTCCTGAATTTCGACTATTTCATGGGTGAGTAAGTCGTTGATTACGGTTAAATTCAAGGTACGTAGTTGGGAAGGAAAGGTTATTAGTAAAATTTCGCTGACTTCTTTGATTAATTGCGAAACCTCCCCTAACCCCTTCTTATCAAGGAGGGGAAGTGAAACCTCTGTTGATTCCTCTTTGTATATAAGGGGGAGTGAGAGTAATTCAACGATAATTTTACCGACAATAACTTGAGCGGTAGATTCGTTAATAACTGCTTTACCTAAAAAGCTTTTTGCAAATTGACGAGTTTCGCTTTGACTGCTTGTAACTAAACCGGTGATAAAGCTGCTGTCTTGAAGAAATTTACCTTGATTTTGCTTAATCCATTTATAAGCTTGTTTGCGAGCCTGTTTTGATAAACAATTTGCTAAAGCAAGAACTAAGTTTTTATTTGGGTTTTTAGAATCGTAGTTAAGTAAAGCTAATTCAAAACCTAATTGTGCGGTGACTTCATAGGGTTTGTTAACAAGTTTGATAATTGTATCTATATTAATAGAAGCAAGGAAATTGTGACAAGTTCGCAATGCTTTGACAGCGAAGTTATGAACGGGATTACATTCGCTTTCTACAAGCAATTTTAATAATGCTTCCGGTTGTTGTTCCCAAAGTTGAGGAAATGCTTCTTCTCTGACTGTAGGCTCAGCATCATTTGGTTTATAATCTCGTTTGGGTATCCATTTTTTTCTATCATACAAACGATAACGGGGACTGTTTTCGTAGAGAATATGATTAAAAGTTAAATAATAAGCGAAAGGGTTTCGATAATAATTCCCGATTGCGTCTGCATCAGAATATTGAAGTAAAATACCAACAGCCATTTTTACATAATCGGGATTGCTTTCTTCTCCCAATTTTTTCAAAGCACGCCATACACGATGAAGTAAATATTCACGAGTCTTGTGACTATAAGCAATTCTGGAAGTCGGTTTTTTAAGTTCCTCTGCTACTTCATTAATTTTATTTTCATAACGTCTTGTTTGTTGATTATAATTTCGTTTATAAGGATTTAAAAAATCACCATTTTCCAGCCTTACATACCTTTCACTATTAAAATTTCCCGATTCTTTCTCAAACCGATAAGCAAGAATCCCGAAAACTTCCTCATCACGACGATATTCAGCAATTTTAAAAATATGACGCAACCGCTGAAAATAATTCGGCTTCAAAGGTGCTTTCGATATAACATCAATTAATCCAGGGCGTACAATCTCGCTGTCAATTTCATATATAGTTTCCAGAATTTCAAAACCCTGATAATCGCAATCTGCTAAATAAGCTTTTAACTCCGTTGCAAAATCATCAGACGAATCTTGTTTTAACAAGTCTTGAAAAAATGACGGTAAATACTCAATCGTTTCCGCTTGTAATTCGGCTTTCTTCTCCTCATCACAAACCTTTAATGTAGCTTCAAAAGCAATACTACTAACAAAATCTGCTGCTTCATTACTTTGAGAAAGCCTAGTTAACACCGCAATTACATCTTTATCATTAGAATTCTGATTACACCAACCCAAAGCCCAAGCAATACAATAATCTCGTAAATCTTCCCCAGTACCTAATAAATTAATTAATAACGGCGTAGCTTTTGTTATCTTCAACTCTCCCGCACGCCAAATAGCTCTTTCTAATTTCCAACTACTGGGTTGATTATCAGCAAGACGATTGAGAATAGCTTGTTTTCTTCCATCATCAGTTGCTACAGATTGCACTACAGTTGTGGGGCTACTTGGTGCCGAAACATCTACATATCCCTTCTTAGTCTTCTCTCCCACCAACTTATCAAAAACCTGCTGTGCCTCCCTCAAAGCTACAGGTTGAGTAGTTTTCGTACCTTCCTTTAAATTAGCGCCGCGTCTACCATAACGGAAATTGACAAGATATTTATCCGACTCTACTTCACACAAATCAACTTCATATACCTTATCAGAAGAATCTTTTTGATAATGAAGAGTCGTGCGTTTAATTAATTCCATATATTCCCTCTCACCCAGCGAGATTCTATTTTCGCTCTTATTTTTCAGAGTCGCCAGTTTTGAAGAGTTAGGAGTATTTTGTCGGATGTGTGACGCAAATTACCCTGCGGGCTGGCGGAAGCCGGATGAGCTTTTTGGCGGCTTAAATAATCTTATTCTCGCCCAAGATATCGGGTAAAACCGCCTGCATAGCACCCGATTTTACCTATATAACAATAGAATTTTTTTAGAAGAAAAAAAATTCCGGCTGGGAACCCTCGATCAATGTGAGGATAACTTTAATGAAGCCCCACGATATTTTTCACAAATCAAAAAACCTTGAAACGAGAAAATTTTCCAGACAATCGCTAGAATCAGAGATGAATGTAAAATATACACAGATTCTAGAAGCATCAAAACTAACAATTGCAAACAAATATGGAAGTTCTAGAACTCAAACGCGAGATCGAAACGTTATCTAATCGCCTGGGTAAAACTCAGGACTATCTTTGACTTACCCGCACTTAAAGCTAAAATTCAAGATTTAGAACAAATCGCAGCACAACCAGATTTTTGGGATGACCAAAATAAGGCTCAAGATACGCTGCAAGAACTTAACGAACTCAAAGAACATTTGCAGCAGTATTATAACTGGCAATCTAGCTTAGAGGATACAAAAGTGGTTGTTGAACTTTTGGAGTCCGATACTGATGAGTCACTACTGAGCGAAGCTGTATCTAACGTTACAAGTCTTCACCGCGAACTTGACCAATGGGAATTACAGCAGTTACTTTCTGGTCCCTACGATAGTAAAGGTGCTTTACTAACTATTACAGCCGGTGCTGGCGGTACTGATGCCCAAGACTGGGCGGAAATGTTGCTGCGCATGTATGCTCGTTGGGGGGAAAGTCACGCTTATAAAGTCAATATGACTGATAAATCTCCCGGAGATGAAGCTGGTATAAAATCGGTAACTCTAGAAATTGCCGGGCGCTATGCCTACGGGTATTTACGTTCAGAAATGGGTACCCATCGTTTGGTAAGGATCTCTCCTTTCAACGCTAACGGTAAGCGACAAACTAGTTTTGCAGGTGTAGAAGTCATGCCGCAGATAGATGACAATGTAGAGTTAGATATTCCTGATAAGGATTTAGAAATTACTACATCTAGGGCAGGCGGTAAAGGTGGACAAAATGTCAACAAAGTAGAAACCGCTGTGCGAATTGTGCATCTTCCGACAAATATCGCCGTGCGATGTACAGAAGAACGATCGCAATTGCAAAACAAAGAAAAAGCCCTAGCTCGATTAAAAGCAAAGTTGTTAGTTGTTGCCCAAGAACAACATGCTCAAGAAATCGCCGAAATTCGCGGCGATATGGTGGAAGCTTCTTGGGGAAATCAAATACGTAACTATGTATTTCATCCTTACCAGATGGTGAAAGACTTACGTACCAACATCGAAACAACTGCGATCGCGGATGTAATGAATGGCGAATTAGATTCCTTCATTCAAGCCTATCTACGACAGGAAAACCAAGTCGTGGGTAATGGGTAATGGGTAATGGGGAATGGGGAATGGGTAATGGGTAATGGGGAATGGGTAATGGGTAATGGGTAATGGGTAATGGGGAATGGGTAATGGGTAATGGGGAATGGGGAATGGGGAATGGGTAATAGTGAGATGAAAAAAAATCCTATTCCCAATTACCTATTACCAACTACCAATTACCAAATTCTTAGAAAATGCCAAATCGGCACTCTATTTCTCAACAATTTGTTACATTGGTAGAAGAGTTTGTTACTGGATTATTATGAACGACTCTTCTACCAAGGAAGATAAACCAAGCTATACAAAACTGGCAATGCGGAATATGGTGCAGAAGGGTGGCACCTCGCTAAAGCATTTTGCACTTACGACTTTTGGGCTGTTGGCTGTATTGATTGGTCTTGCTTATCTAACTCGTTAGCGAGGAGAGATTGAGTGGATAAACGGCGAGTTGAAGTTTACGTACAAGATTATTTTCATGAATCTTCTCCGAAAGAAGTGATAACAAATGGGGATGAAAATGCCCGCATTTGTACCCAGACTTGGGAGAACTGGTTTTGTGAATGGGTAGATATAATGAAAAGCGATATCCCCCTAGCTTCTATGTACGAAATTGGGCTGCGTTTGACGGATAAAACGGAAATTCAAGCCCTAAATTCTCAGTACCGTCATCAAGATAAGCCTACAGACGTTTTGGCTTTTGCAGCTTTGGAAGTAGATTCGCCACAACTTACAGTCCAAGAAGCCTCCGAATCTTTATATCTTGGGGACATTGTAGTTTCTGTTGATACTGCCATGAGGCAAGCAATACAGCAAGGGCATTCTTTGAAAACTGAATTAGCTTGGCTAGTATCTCATGGCTTGCTACATCTGATCGGATGGGATCATCCTGATGAAGAGAGTTTGCAAAGAATGCTGATTAAGCAAGTAATATTACTGAAGACAATAAGTATTGATATTGACATAGAATAGACTCGCCAGTTGAGCTAGTTTAATGCGATACTGCAATTGTCTTTTGATAAGAGTTCTGTAGAAAACAGCCATTTTGATTGATAAAATCTTGAAAATTTGGGAAAAATTTCATTTTACGATTAGAGTATTTATATTTTTATGTCTATGTCTCAGCAAATTTCATCTCCACCCAAACCAAATAGTTTAGAAACAGTTGTGTCTAAACAACGAGAATTATCTTGGGCAGTTGCCTCGAATTTGTTCGTTAGTTTTAAATACGCTTGGGCAGGAATAACCTACGCTTTTCAAACTCAACGTAATTTTCGCATCCACGTATCTTTCTGCACGTTGGCAATTGGCTTGAGCGTTTTTTTACATCTGAAGCCAGTAGAAATGGCGGTAATTGCAGTTACTAGCGGTTTAGTTTTAGCCTTAGAATTGCTAAATACTGCTGTTGAGTCTGTTGTTGATTTGACAGTTGAGCAAAAGTATCATGAACTAGCAAAAATCGCAAAAGACTGTGCTGCCGGTGCGGTGTTGGTTTCAGCTTTGGTTGCGGTATTGGTAGCTGCTATGCTTATATTGCCTCCTTTGTTCGAGTTGATTTTATCGTCTTTGTCAGTTTTAGAATCAACTTCTATAAACTTCAATTAGCAATAGTTAAAACTCAAGAACAAGTTAGGCATCAGAGATAAAACTTAGGATTTCAATCGCTGTGCTGGTAGTCATAGACAATTACGACAGCTTTACCTACAATTTGGTACACTATTTGGGAGAGTTAGCTGTTTTATTCCCTGTAGCAGATCAAATTAAAGTGTTTCGTAATGATGAGATATCTTTAGATGAGATACGGGCATTGAAGCCTGATGCTATAGTAATATCTCCAGGTCCCGGACGACCAGATGATGCAGGAATTTCTTTAAAATTAATAGAAGAATTGGGAGCAAAGTACCCAATTTTAGGCGTATGTTTGGGGCATCAAAGTATAGGTCAGGTATTTGGCGGTAAAATTGTTTCTGCTCCAGAATTGATGCATGGTAAAACTTCAGAAGTTTCTCATACCGGAGTAGGAGTTTTTCAGGGATTAGATAATCCGATGACCGCAACCAGGTATCATAGTCTAGTAATAGATCGAGATACTATTCCGGATGTATTGGAAATCACCGCCTGGGTTGAAGATGGGACAATTATGGGAGTGCGACACAGGAACTTTACTCACGTAGAAGGTGTCCAATTTCATCCAGAGAGTATCCTGACAAATTCGGGAAAGCAATTACTGCAAAACTTTCTAGAAAAATTACCTTTGAGAGAGTAAATGAAACGACGACAATTGATGGGCTACGCTGGAGCGGGGTTAGCAAGTGCGTTGTTTGCTAACTTAGGTTCTGGGTTACGAGTTAATGCCCAATCTGGTGGTTCGTTATCAATTCAGTGGTTGGGTCATACTAGTTTTTTGTTTACGGGTGGTGGGACGAAAATTTTAGTAAACCCTTTTCGTACTATAGGCTGTACTGCTGGTTATCGTCCACCCAAGGTTGCTGCTGATTTAGTATTGATTAGCAGTCAATTATTGGATGAAGGTGCAATAGAAGGTTTACCCGGACAACCTAAATTAATGTATCAACCAGGGGTTTACAAATTTAACGATATCAATTTCCAAGGAATTGGGATAGACCACGACAGGGTTGGTGGAAAACGTTTTGGTATCAATACTGCTTGGAGATGGAAACAAGCAGGAGTTAATATCTTGCATTTAGGAGGTGCAGCAGGCCCCATAAGAGATCCGAATAAGTTGCTAGAAGAAAGAATTTTGACTGGTGGTCCGACTCGTCTTGACGTATTATTAGTACCTGTAGGAGGTAGTGCCAAGGCTTACAATGCCCAGGAAGCCAAACAGGTTATCAATGAACTTAAACCTAGATTAGTTATTCCTACTCATTATCGTACTCAAGCGGCTGATAAGGAGACTTGTAAAGGCGAATTTGATATTGCTCCGGTGGATAATTTTCTCACGGTAATGAGCGGAACAAAGGTACGCCGTAGTAATAGTGATACCATTACAGTGAGTCAAAGTAGTTTACCAAAGAATCGCACAATTCAGGTTTTTAGTTACAATTTTTAAAACATATTTATAATTGTTGTAGAGCAGGCTTTTGAGTCTGCTTTTTCAATTTATATCAAGTAAATTATTTAATCAGAATTGAGATTATTCTTTTGTATAAAATCCTTTAATTTAGAAGCAGTTTCTTTCGGTTTTCCTGCTATTGGGAAAACTAAAATACTTTTAATTTCTTTATTTTTTACTAATTCTTCTAAGCGATGGAATTGTTTATCACTTACAGCTATTCCATCAACCTTTTTTGCATAATTAACTTCTTCGTTGAAACCAGATTCGTTATAAGCTTGAATAAATATTCTATCTACTTTCCATTTTTGATAATCTGCTGCGAAATATCTTTTAGCCCAATAAGGGTTATGATGACATATATCGAAACTAACTGAAGGGTTAGCTTGTTTCATTGCAGCGATCATTTCCCGTGTAAATTTGGTTAATTTATCCGTGCGATTCACTTTACCGGGTAATTCTGCATGATAACCTAGATAATCATCCCATTGAACTGCATCTATTTTAGGATATTTTTGTACAAATTCTACTAAAATATCATTGAAGAAGTTAGCTACTTCAGGAATCTCAACATCAAGCACGTAATGCTCGATTCCTGGGTAGGTTTTATCTACACCGGGGACAATCCATTTTTTTGCGATCGCTAAATCAAATATGGGACTATTTTTATCGATCTTAATTCCTTTTTCAAAGTAAGCATGAACTTCCATTCCCTGTTTGTGGGCTTCATCTATTAACCAATTTAACCATCGATCTCGAAATAGATTGGGACAACTTTTAAAGCCGAAAGTTTGCTGCATTACTTGAGAGTTATACATTGTACAAGCATTACCCCAAACTCCATGAATAATTGTATTAAATCCTTGAGCACGATAGTAACGAACTCTTTCACGAATCTTTTTTTCACTGGCATTATTGGTAATATTGTAGCGACTTAAATAAATTCCTCTAATTTCTTTTTTCTCCCAAGGTGTTTTTTGAGGTGTTATTGCTTTGGGTGAAGCTAATTTATTTTCAGGTTTAATATTTGGAGTGGGATTTGAAATAAGTGTTCGAGTCGGTTTTGGAGAAGTATTTGGAGTGGGATTTGAAATAAGTGTTCGAGTCGGTTTTGGAGTTGATGAAATAAAAGGAATATTTAATTGTTGATTATTAGGTAAAAATTTGCTTATGTCTAATTTATCTCTTTGAGTAAATAACCAATAACCACCTCCAACTATCAGTAATATTACAGATATTGGAATATTTAAGCATCCACATCCACTTGGCTCTTTCTTTTGACGCGACATAGTAATTATGATGATTTCCCGGCAACAATTCAGTTTAATTCATAACTACAAATTCATCAGTAGTGACTCCC
>JBCCSG010000319.1:0-8555 GCA_039200565.1 Cyanobacteria bacterium P01_D01_bin.50
AGTAGGGAGAGATGTAAAAGTTTGGTTAAAAATTTTGAAAGAACTCTTGCTAACTCTACCACCAAAGTTAATCTCTGTTTTGTTCGACTGATGCTAAAAAGATTGGCTACCGCTTAAATAGATCCCAAATGGGTTCTATAGATCGATTTTAAATTAGTTGAAATCTGTAACGATAGATTTATTGTATTGTATATTACTTTTTATCTAATTTGTGGTAAATACTTAGAATAATTTTCTATATTCAAAATATATTATATAAATAATTACTTTTTTTTGGGAACTCTAAACAGTAAAGGATACTATTTAGAGATGTGAAGTGATGCTTTCTCATAGGGTCAATCAATTTTTCGATTTAACTACAGTTATAAAAGCCTCAATTGCTATACAGAGCGAAATTAATTTAGAAAATTTATCTGAGGTGGTACTACATATTATTTTAGAAAATTCTGGCGCTCAAAAAGGTTGTTTAATTCTAAAAAAATATAACCAATTTTTTATCGAGGCAGTTGAAAATAAAGAAAATCTGAATCGAGTCAAATTCCAAGCGATGCAACTCGCAGAATTCTCCGATATTCCTCAACAGATAATCAATCATGGAATCAAAAATCAGCAAATTGTGATCGTTCAGAATGCAATAGATTCTATTTATCACAAAGATGCTTATATTGAAAAACATCAATGTAAATCAATTTTATGCCTTCCGATTATTTTCCACAGTCAATTAATTGGTATTATTTATCTAGAAAATAATTTGGAAATAAATGCATTTAAGTTTGAAAGATTAGAACTAATTAAAATACTTGTTTCTCAAGCTGCTATTGCCATCAAAAATGCTCGATTGTTTGCTAGCGAACAAGAAAAAACACGAATTCTCGAATTTAGAAGCGAAATTGATTCAAGTCTTGCTAGAAATCACGATCTAAGACAAATGCTGCAACAATGTGTCGAAATCATTGAATCTCGTTTAGATGTAGCATTTGTGAGAATTTGGACTTGCGATCGCGAAAAGAAACTATTGAGATTGCAAGCCAGCGCTGGCATATATAAACATATTAATGGCGCTCATAGTCGCATACCTGTAGGTAAATTTAAAATTGGCTTAATTGCTCAACAGCGTCAACCTCACATTACTAACTCAGTTAAAACTGATCCCAGAATTAGCAATAAAGAATGGGCTATTCGTGAAGGAATGGTAGGTTTTGCAGGATATCCTTTGATTGCGGATTCGGAATTGATGGGTGTTGTGGCGATGTTTTCCAAACAGCCAATAAATCAAAATGTCCTTGATGTCTTAAGTTTTATTGCAGGAGAAATTGCTATTGCTATTAAACGTAAAAGCACAGAAGAGGCTTTACAACAAAAGGAAGAACAATACCGCAGCATTTTTGAAACTGTAAATGATGGACTTGCAATACTTGATTTAGAAACCGGTAAACCTGTTGCTGTAAATCCGACATTATGTCAAATGTATGGTTATTCCAGTGAAGAATTTCTGACTTTAAACGCCTTAGAATATGTTCATCCAGATTTTCTTCATCTATTTTATGAATTTATTGAAACCGTGAGAAATGGTAAGGAATTTTATTGTCAAGCTGTTGTTATTCGTAAAAATGGTACCCTATTTGATGTTGAAGTAAAAGCCACATCTTATATTTACAATGGTAAGCATCATGCGTTATCAATTGTACGAGATATTAGCGAACGCAAACAAGCTGAAAAAATATTACAACAGCGCACTCAAGAATTAGAAAAAACTTTAGTTCAATTACAATCAACCCAATCGCAACTAATACAAACGGAAAAAATTTCTCAACTTGGACAACTTGTTGCTGGTGTCGCACATGAAGTCAATAATCCTGTTGGTTTCATCTCCGGTAATTTATCTCACGCCAAAGGTTACATAGAAGACTTAGTTAATCTCATAAATTTATATCAACAAGAATTACCCAACCCTGGAAGTACAATTGAAGAAGAAATCGAAGCAATCGACTTAGAATACTTACTCGAAGACTTGCCTAAAATGATTTCTTCGATGAAGCTAGGCATCGATCGCATTAAAGATATCATGCTTTCTTTACGTAATTATTCCCGTACTAGTTATCAGGAAAAAAGAGCCGTCAATTTGCATGAAGGTATTGATACTACTTTAATGATTTTATCTCATCGCCTCAAAGCTAAACCCGAATCTCCGGCAATTAAAATTGTCAAAAATTATGGCACCCTACCTCTAGTTAAATGCGATTGCGGTCAAATTAACCAAGTATTTATGAATTTAATTTCTAATGCTATTGATGCCTTAGACGAATCAAACCGAGGTAAAAGCTATCAAGAAATTAATCAAAACCCCAATATCATTACAATTACTACTGCAACCGATGTACCTTGGGTAACTATAACCATCGCAGATAATGGAATGGGAATTCCTCCACAAGTACAACAAAAATTATTTGATGCTTTCTTTACTACTAAGGTTGAAGGGAAAGGTACTGGTTTGGGATTATCAATTAGTTATCAAATTATCACACAAAAGCATGGTGGAACTTTGGAGTGTTTTTCAACTGTGGAGGATGGCACTAAATTTGTGATTCGGATTCCGCTTTAATCTTTTTAATATTAGGCATCGGGCATTGGGCAATCAAAGTCGTTAAGTTATGGATTTTTAATTCTCTTTGACAGCAACCGTGCAAAGTCACATACTAACGGTAAAATAATCGTTATTTGCGAAGAATAAAAAACTCACTACAATGATCGATTCTACACTTGAGCGTGCATTTGCCAATCGCTGCGTACTTAAAGTCATCAGCGGTTTAAATAACTTCGATCGTAATCGCGTTGCTGCAACCGTGAAAGCAGCACATCACGGTGGCGCAACTTTCCTCGATATCGCCGCAGATGCCGATTTGGTGAAAATGGCGAAGCAGTTGACTAATTTATCAATTTGTGTATCAGCAGTAGAACCTGAAAAATTCCTTAAAGCTGTTGCAGCTGGTGCTGACTTAATCGAAATAGGTAACTTTGATTCTTTCTACACTCAAGGAATAAGATTTGAAGCTGAAGAAGTTTTAACTCTGACAAAACAAACCCGCGCCTTACTTCCTCGAATTACCCTTTCTGTTACCGTTCCTCATATACTTACATTAGACCAACAAGTAGAATTAGCAGAAAAATTAGTTGCATCTGGTGCAGATATTATTCAAACAGAAGGCGGTACCAGCAGCAAACCCCAAAATTCAGGTACTTTGGGATTAATTGAAAAAGCTGCTCCCACCTTAGCAGCAGCTTACGAAATCTCTCGCAACGTATCGGCACCCGTACTCTGCGCTTCTGGTATTTCTAGCGTTAGTGCACCTCTGGCGATCGCTGCTGGTGCGGCTGGTGTAGGAGTTGGCTCGGCAATTAACCAACTTAATAGTGAAGTCGCGATGATTGCTGCTGTACGTGGTTTGGTTGAAGCAATTAAGACGGAAGAGAAAGTTAGGAGCTCACGGAGTTAGGAATTAGGAACTCACGGAGTTAGGAGTTAGTAGTTAGTAGTTATAAGCTTTTAACCCTTGTTCGCGATTTGGCATTATCTAGCAAATCAATTTCATAACGAACATCAGCAACTCTGGAAAACCGGCGTTGCTGATTTTATCTATGAAATTTCTGCTTTCCCATTCACTTGAGTAACAATCAGTACAAAGGCTATGGAATAGTAGTAATTATTTTGACATTTATCCTAGTATATTTTGATTAATTCTGGCAGCTTGTAGAGACGTTATATATAACGTCTCTACACAATTTCGGAAAAACAAACCAATCGTAATTAATCAAATGCATTACTAGCACAAACGATCTACTAACTCCTAACTCCGTGAGTTCCCAACTCCCAATCCCGTGAGCTCCCAACTCCTAACCCCGTGAGCTCCCAATCCCTAACCCATAACTTCCTTCACACTATAAATTACATAGTCTTGCTGTTCTTGAGAAAGTTCTGGGAACATGGGTAAAGATAGAACTTCGTTGCAAGCTTGTTCAGCAACTGGTAATTGTCCGGGTTGATAGCCCAAAATTTGATAAACTGGCTGCAAATGTAAAGGACGGGGGTAGTAAATTGCTGTATTAACACCCCTTTGTTGTAACTGATTTCGTAACAAATCTCTTTTACCATCCAATACCCGAATAGTATATTGATTCCATACTCCTGTTCCTCCCGGCAATTCTTGTGGAATAATAATACCCCGAACATGACTGAGAAATTCATGGTAACGAGCCGCAATTTTCTGCCTTTGCTCGTTCCAAGTATCTAAATAACGTAATTTTATCTGTAAAATAGCGGCTTGAATAGAATCTAATCTGCTGTTGACACCAATTTCTTCGTAGTGGTATTTACTCTTTTGACCGTGGTCTTTTAATACTCGCATCTTTTGTGCAATTTCTGCATCTGAAGTGGTAATTGCACCACCATCACCACAACCACCTAAATTCTTGGTAGGGTAAAAGCTAAAGCAACCGATGTGTCCAATACTTCCAACTTTTTGTTGATTCCACATAGCCCCTGTGGACTGAGCGCAATCTTCAATGACTAACAAATCCTTTGCAGAGGCTAATTCCATCAACGCCCTCATGTCAACAGGTTGCCCGAATAGATGAACAGGAATAATCGCCTTTGTGTTAGGTGTTACTGCCGCTGCAACTTGCTGCAAATCCAAATTGTAAGTAGCATCAATATCGACAAATACCGGTTTTGCACCCACGGCGCTGATCGTTTCACAGGTAGCAACAAAGGTGAAAGGTGTGGTAATTACCTCATCTCCGGCACCAATATTGTAAGCTCTTAAAGCCAAGTAAAGAGCATCCGTACCTGAGTTACAAGCTATACATTCGCTCACATTTGTATAAGCAGCAAGTTTTTCCTCCAACCCTTCAACCAAAGGGCCACCAATATAACATCCAGAAGACAGAACCTCTAAAACAGCTTCACTTACTTCTTTCGCAATAGTAGAATATTGCTGTTTGTTATCAAAAGCAGGAATAGAATTTACACCTTGTATCATGAGCTTTTTTCTTATATGAATATAGATGATAGTTTCTTTGGGACTTGTTAAATTTGTAATCGTATTTCTACTTTTATACTGTCGCCCATACTACCCTATTAATAAGACTTTCACTTAATTTTTGGCAATGTAACATCATTCGGCTTCTATACTTGTCTACAATGTTCAACTTTGTATATTGATACATCGGTTAGCGATCTTAATCGGAGAATAAATGCTGAGAATTTTAGTTGAATTTCTTGGCTGCTAGTTGCGCGCTTTTCAATCTAGATAAGTACAAGAGTGCCTAACTACAAATCTCGATTGGAAAATAATATAGTAATTTCAATAACTAATTCTGATGACGGAACTCATAGAACTCGATTTCTTAGACTTGGCTATTGCGGTAGGATTAATGGTTATGGCCATCGGTTTATCTATTTGGGAGAAAATCGGATTAGAGTTAAATTTAGCCCTTGCTACCGTCAGAACTATCCTACAGTTATTAGTTTTGGGATATATTTTAGACTTTATTCTCGCCTTAAATAACCTTTGGTCCGTTTTGGCGATTTTAGCAGTAATGCTGACTATTGCGGCGATTGTTGCCCGAAATCGTATTACTAAGAAAATCCCGCGAATTCTACCTTTGGTGTGGGCTTCAATGTTCTTTAGTACTGCATTCACCTTAATTTACACCAACTTCCTGATAATTCAACCCGATAGATGGTTTGAAGCTCAATACGTGATTCCTCTCGGGGGAATTGTATTAGGTAATGCCATGAATGCAGCCGCGATCGCCGGCGAACGTTTGGTCAGCACAATCAATGCTTCTCATGCAGAAATAGAAACTCACCTCAGTTTGGGTGCAACTCCGCAACAAGCAATTAAGCAGTATAAAAAAGATTCTATCCGTGCTGGTTTGATTCCCACTATCAATCAAATGATGATAATCGGAATGGTAACAATACCCGGATTCATGAGTGGATTGTTAATCACTGGGGTTGATTACAATAAAATTCCTTTCCAAGCTGCATCGGAAGCTGCATCTTATCAAATTTTACTTATGTTTATGGTGGCATTTAGCAATCTATTAACAACAATACTGCTGACGACTGCTCTTTCTCGTCAGTTTTTCAACTCCAACGCCCAACTAGTAAGATAAGGAATTATTGTCTGATTCCCCATTCCCTATTGACTATTCACCATTCCTCATATCAATAAAAAGAATTCCATTCAAATGATCGATTTCGTGTTGAATAAGAATCGATAACATCCCATCAGCAGTAAGATTAAAAGGTTGATTCTCTCGGTTTAAAGCCTTCAACTTTATCAGATTAAAACGTTTTACAGTTTCTCGTCTTCCCGGAAGGCTCAAACATCCTTCACTTGAATCAATCACAAAATCTTGGTATTCAATTTCAGGATTAACGACACACAATATATCTTCAGGCTGATACGATTGACTTTTGTACCCTGCAATACGTTTCTTATTCAGAACAAAAACCCGCTTTAACTCTCCAATTTGAGGCGCAGCTAATCCCATCGAATCCTCAGCAAGCATGGTATCAATCAAATTTTCAACCAAAGTTTGAAAATCCCGATCGTAAACATCAATTTTAGTTGATACTTCTCTCAATAAAGGATCAGGATAATACACAAGAGACTTAACAACCATAAAAACTATCCCCCCTTTAGCTAAGTTACCACTTACCGTCTGGACATTCGGAAGTTTCAATATTTGCCTTGACTAACATAAAGCATCCACATATAGTACAGCGCTTGGCTTCGGCATTGTACTTTTTACAACTAGAGCAAATTTCTAACCTTTTTTCAACCTTACTCTTTTGTGCGAGAACTTTATCTCCGCATAATCCCTGTTTTGCTGCTTTATAGGCTTCCGAAAAAAGGCTTCGCAGCATTTTTGAGCTACTTGGGTAACTTGGCGGCGATGAATTAGTCACGTTAAGACTCCTAGATTTTTAAAAATAATTCTCAACAAATCATAACATCTCAAAATATTTCTGCATGGAATTAGCAGTCAAAACAGGAAATAAAATAGATAAGAAAATACTATTATTTATAGGAATAGCCGCAACTGCCTGCCTTTTCTTGTAGGGTGCTCCTACGCTGACTAATTTTCAACGCAATAATAAAACTTTTGATGTCACGCACCATCTCACTCTTGTGACGCGCAGCCTTAATCTTGATTTATTTGTGCAAATAGTATATTTTTGATTGTAGGGGAGGCTAATTTGGTGGTTTAAAGGCTCCTCACACCGGCACTGTAGTTGTGTGAAACTTTGACCGATTTAAAGCGTAATTTCAATCATTTGTAAAATCCTTATACAGCGACTCTCTTAAGAAACCAAATTTTCAGAAGACTTCTCAATATCATTACTTAAACTACTGTTTAACAACTGATAATAAAAGTCGGTTAAAATAAGTGATTTATCTTAACCGACTGGCAATAAATTTTACTTAGACAGTAACTCGTTTTAATCAACTAAAAAACGAGTTACCGGCACAAACTTAAAGAAAGCATATTCATACCATACAGTCCAAATGAAATCACGAATCCAGGTATTACGCATTTCTGGACGAATTTGATAATCAAAAGAGGTATCGGTGGAACCTACTCTTGTCATCGCATGGTTACAACCACAACCATGTTCTTGGAAAAACCCATGTTTAGAAGAGATACTTTGTACCATTAATTGAATGGGAAATACTTTTTGTCCATGCAATGAAGCATCCCAAGCACGGGCATGATTTTTATCTGACTCAGAAAACCTTAATGGACGTACTTCCGAAACCTCTTCTCTATAAATAGGGGCTAGATGTACGTGATAAAAAGAAGCTGGTAAATCATAACCGAACTCATCAAATAAAGCTTTACCAATTTCTACAATTTGTTTACGCTCCGTATAATCTTCATCTTCAGATGAAAGTTCTTTTTCTATTAAATCAAAATTAGGGTATCTATCTACTCCGAAATCCTTACCGTAAAAATCAAGAGCTTCCCAAGCTAAAGTACCAAATATTTCACAAAAAGCAGGCTTTAGCTGTTCAAAACCTTCAGATTCATTAAATAAATCTACATCACCGCGAGACATCTTGTGAAGAAATAGCTGCGCCATGTTCACATATTCTTCAGGATTAGAAAGCTTGGTATTAGACTTACCCGCTAAAATATCTTGCCAAGATTGAGGAAGCTGATTTGTAGGTGTAGCTTGTTCGCCTTTGATTTCAACAGATAATGCTTTGTTAGAGTTGGGGACTAAATCTTTCTGTTGAGGATTAACAATAGCTTGTGGTGTCATTCTACCTTGCTTCCTTGAGTCAAATAATTAATAAACGATTACCCCAAGTAATCAAATCACATCGAAGAGGTATTTATCCCTAACTTAACTTAAATTAATGTTTCAAAACGTTTTTTAATTTTTTTTGGTAAATAACTTTATTTAAATTGGTTGTAAAAAGTTACACAAGGTGTTTTTATTATATTTTTTAATGTATGACAAAATGTGGTACTTAATTATG
>JBCCSG010000320.1:0-8474 GCA_039200565.1 Cyanobacteria bacterium P01_D01_bin.50
AATATATCGTCAACTAGGATTGCAAAACCCCAGCAGATTGTAAGGTAGAAAAATTGCGGTGTAGATAACAAATATCATTCGTCTACATCCTCAACATCCTTAAATATTTGTTCTATGTCTTGCGAGCTATGAACAATACGTACAATCTCAATACCTTCATCTATAATTCGGTAAAAAATGAGATAACTTCCAACAGGGAAACTCCGGAGGTAAATAGCTAAATCTTCACGTCTCTTTCCCATTTGCGGAAATTTAGCCAGTTGAGCAAACTTTTCCCGTAGCTTATCAAAAAGGTTATCAGCAGCCCTGGTATTATTTGTGGCAATGTAACTCCAGATATCTTCAAGATCTTTCGCTGCACCCTGAGAAATCTTAAATCGATTCATAGAGTGTTATCTTTTTCCAATTTTTTACGTGCTCGTGCTTTAATATCTTCAAAGAAAGTTGCAAGAGATTCTTCATCGTATTCGGTATATTCACCGTTCTCAAGCTGCTCAATTCCAATAGCTATTTCTCGTCGTAACGCTTCGTGCTTGAGGGCTTTGAGTTCTGACTCGACACGCTCAAGCCTATCAATCGTATCTTGAAACGCTTGTGCTTCTTGGACTACAACCTCAGCTTTACCATTAACCGTTAAGACAAGTGGAGATTTTGTTGTTTTTATCCGCTCTACGTACTCTTTAGCGTTTCGCTTAAAGTCGGTGAGAGTTTGAATATTTTCGAGATTAATTCTATTTGACATCGCATCTAATAAAGTGCTTTATGAAATGTTTTATTAGATGCTATAAGCTATATTTGTTCTTGTCAAGGTATTCTAAAGTTTAGAATTTCTCAATAATACTAAGTTGCTACGTATTTAATTTGTATATTCGTGGTAGGCATTGGTAAGTTTATTAATTGCGAGTATTTCCTTTTAAACAAATTCCTAGGGTAAGGGTTGTCAATTGGGTTGATTAAAATCCAAATAAATTACGATAGCGCGTCATTATTCTCACAAATGGTTGTTAGCGGAGCGTGACACAGTAGCGTCATTGGTGCGGTGACGTTCAGAATTGTTCTAAACTACATACCCTACAAACTAATACTTAAACCCGATGGTGCGTGACGTTAGCAACAAAATTTTGAGCTAGGTTCAAATTATTTCATAACGTCACAGCACCCTACCAATAATTACCCATTACCAATGCCCAATTACCCATTACCAATGCCCAATGCCCCATGCCCAATTACCCATTACCAATTACCAATTACCCATTACCAATTACCAATTACCAAAACATCAAAAACCCGGCTTCTCGAAAAAAACAAGAAACCGGGTTTTATTTGATTTTATAATTATAATTTCCGCTCAACTAGGATTAGTTTCTAATAACTCAGCGATCGCTTGACGCTCGGCGTGGTTATTGGAAGGTGGTGTTTGACGAGCATCAGTAATCAACCAGTCCAGAGCAGCAGCTTGAACGTCAATTGATGCTCCAGTCTTATCTACGCAATAACGACCAAAGACTAGCTTATCAACTAATCTGACTCCTGGGCCAAGTCGAGAATATTCAAAAATGACGCTGTTTTCTACGGTAGCACCGCTACACACGCAGCAAGAAGGGCCAATATAAACTGGGCCAACTATTTTAGCTCCATCTTCGATTTTGGTCATTGCACCAATGTAAACTGGTCCGGTAATATCTACCTTGTCCCAATTTACGGCAACATTTAAGCCAGTGTAAATGCCTTCTTTGACTTGATTGCCGGGAATTTGTACATTTTTAATTTCCCCTGAAAGTACGCCGCGAATTGCTCGCCAATAATCGGGTACTTTACCAATATCTACCCACTCAAAGTTCATTGCTTTAGCGTAGAAAGGCGCACCCATTTCTACAAGTTTGGGGAATAAATCGCCACCAATGTCATACTCGACTCCAGAAGGAATATGTTCAAATATCTCTGGTTCAAATATGTAAATACCCGTACTGATATTTGTACTCTTAGCTTCCTCAACAGAAGGTTTTTCTTGGAATTCTTTAATACGTCCTTCATCATCAGTGACAACAATACCGTAACTGGAAACTTCTTCCCGAGGTACCGTTTTAGTGATAATGGTAGCGATAGAACCCTTTTCTCTATGCCATTTTACCGCTGCGGTTAAATCCAGGTCGATTAAAGCATCACCGCATAATACAATAAAAGTATCGTCGAAAAAAGTTTTAAAATCCTGAATTTTTCTCATTCCGCCAGCAGAACCGACGGCTTTCCCGACTAACTTACCGTTATCGTCAATGCTACCTTCAAAAGAATAGCCAATTTCCACACCAAACCGCTGACCATCTCGAAAATAGCTTTCGATTTCCTCAGCCAAGTGACTAACGTTGACCATAATTTGATCGAAGCCATGCTGACGTAAAAGTTCAAGTAAAAATTCCATCACTGGCTTTTGCAGGATAGGAATCATTGGTTTAGGAGTAGTATAGGTAATCGGACGAACGCGAGTACCTTTACCCGCAGCCAAAATCATTGCTTTCATCTAAAAACCTCCAGGAATTTGTAAACCGCGTCTATTTATAGCGCGGATGAAAAACATAAAAGGGATTTCAATCTCGATTGTTCTTTTGCATGCCTGTTATGGCAAAATTTTCGTAAAGTTAGCCTAAACCAATGTTTAGAGACTGTAAGTATCCGCCACAGCACACGAATAGGTGTACAAGCCTTATCCACTGTTCGGTTCAAGAACAGAAAACAGTGAAGCAGCACGGTTAGAGGGGAAGTCCGATGAACTAAAATTTACTCCTCGAAGTCCCCGATTATAAGTCGGAAGTCGTTGACAAATACTTATTCCTCAAGCACAAGCCAATTTACTTTAATTGAGCAATACTTCATGATCTGTTTTAATTTGTATGAAGTCATCCCCAAAAGCACGGATAATGCCTTAAGAAAGCATTTATATGACTCTTTATTGGCATATTTAGTGTTATGAAATTGCCAATATCTTAATTTACTCACATTTGAGTATCTAACCCAAAGTTTGCTCTAGCTTTCAACGGAAGCGGAAATTAAGAAAAAGTATTTGAGTTCCCTGCATTGCAGAAAACATAATTTCTATAAGAAAACAAGCTGTCTCTACCGATTGCCCCTGCCGTTAGAGTTAACTTGCAGCCTGAGACATGGGGTTATTAGTGGATTCTGCAAGCAAGCGGATTTTTATTTCTTCATAAAACTCCTCTTGATACAACTCTACTTTTGATTGAGCCGAAAGCAGCAGTAATGCCCAGAATACACTCACTTTGTGAGCATTTTCACCATGAGAATGGTCTTTACTGAGATCGGATACTGACTTAGCTTGGGACCACCATTCCACTAATTGTTCCAAATTCATCCAGCTTCCTCCAAGATGCAGTTCCGCAGCTTTAGCGTGCAAAACTTGTTCTAATTGCCCAGCAACTTCTGTGAGATTTTCTTGGTGTGCTAATTCTAGTGCTGCTTTTAGAGATCTAACACCAGGTTGACGTTTTGTAGCCTTTGGCTTGCTAGTTTTTTGTACCAGTTGCAGTTGGTTCGCCATTACCTGCAATTGGTCGATTAACTCTTTTAAAGTTACACGACGCGCAGGTGGAGGCATTGCGGAAAGCCGCCGCCGCAACTGTTTCTCTAAAGGTAGTCTTGCCACGCGTTCGAGCAAACCATCTTCACTATCAACCACAAACTCATCCGATTCAGGGGCATCTACAACAGATGCCGTTAATTGCATTTCCATCAAAGTATTGGCTTTAAATAGCACCAACATGGATGCTGATAGAAATGCTTGCCCAGATTGAGATAAATCTGTTTCATACCCCTTCTTCCTTTTTTCGGGTGCCATGAGTTCTATATAGCGATCTATCACTTCAACTACCTGTACATCCCAAGGATCAATTTCTCCTTGTTCGGCTTGATGAATTAGTTGGGTGATTGTTTCTAAAAGCTGAGGAGCATCCATCGACAAGTACTAGAAATTTATTTGGCGAAAGGGCAGAATTGGCTTTGGGAACTGTGGGGCATTGGGATATAGGACAATGGTGAAAATAATTTATGAGTTCCCTTTATCAAAGGTATTTATAACTCATAACTCATCACTTTTTTCCGACAGGACCCATTTTTTCTACTAAACGTTAACTTCCGCTTCTTGTGCAACTGAATCGCGAGCGGGTGGTAGAGAAAGTTGTAAAGATTGAATTTGGGCTTGGTACTCTTCAATCTTGCATTCTAATTCCTCAATGCGATCGTCTTTTTGATCAACTTTTTGTCTTGAGCGAAATAATCCTTGTAAATTAACCCACAAACTAAAAAGCCAAGCCATTACTCCGCCTAAGCCTAAGGCTATTAGCAACTCAACTGAAATTGGTGCTTGTATTTCTACTCCTGGAGTTAGATGAATAGTTCCTAATTCCGTATTTTCTATGCCGAATATCGCGAAAGCTAAACAAAAGATAAAAATTATCGCTAAATTTACTTGTCTCATGGTCAACTATCGACTTAAGTAATTAATTGTGCTTACTGTTTCAGTGTTTTTTCAAGTTAATACCCGCCATTAATGGTAAGTATTAGTTGTACAACTTTGAGAAAAAAGTATTTTGAGCTATGCACCAGTTACACGTATACGACCAATAAAGTATAAGAAAAAAATTCTCCAAGAAAGTATATCACGATATTTTTATACCTCCCCTTACTAAAAAATAACATTTCAATTATGACCCTCATATTGAATTAAGGTTATAAATTACTACACATTCATACCGTGCTTAACTTTTTATTAGTCTTTCCTTAACTTTTACTCAAAGTACTTTCGTAGCATGTATATTTTTTAGTGGGTTAAAAATATCCCTCTTTACACTACTCATAATTAATTTGGATAACCAGTATTAAAGGCTACCAATTTTCAGTTAAATATAAAACTTGTTTGCAGACCCATGAAAGCAGAGGAGATCGGAAGGGGTGAATTAAACGTAGATCGGCTTTTAAGGGTTCGACCCAAATATACATGGTGTATTAATAGGTTTTGTATTGGATTAATATAGGTATTTCATACAATTAAATACATAATAGTTAAAACTCACTAACAGCTTTTTATGAGCAATTTTGGCTCTTTTTTAGGTAGGATATTCGTGATTTTAAGAGTAATTTAATACACGGATATTTAATCCTTAAATGGTTCTTGATGAATTATAACTTTAGATACCTTCTTGAGTTGAATTCTCTTTTTTAATAGCATCGAAAGTACCTTTAACAGTTCCAGCGATGGGAATGGCAACCAATGTTCCTAATAATCCAGCAATCTCAAAGCCCGCTAAAATAGCGACAAAAATCCAGATAGGATTTAGTCCAGTAAAGTTTCCCAGTAATTTGGGAGCTATCAGATTATCTTTAACTTGCTGCATCACAATTGAGAAGAATGCTAGTTGAGTTGCTAACCACCAGTCTTGCAGTAGCAGCAGTATAGTTACTAAACCAATGCCTAAAGTTGCTCCAATAAAAGGGATAAGTTGAGATATGCCGATCACCACAGCAAATAAAAAAGCAAACGGGATTCTAATAATTAAAAAAATTGGTGTCAGACTCGTCACCATGAACAATCCTAGTAAAAATTGGCTGAGAAAAAAATAGTGAAAATTTAAGTGTAACGATTTGTTTAAAGGAACTCGGATTTTTTCAGGTAAGAGATTTATTAAGCCATACCAAACGCGATCGCCATATAAAAGCATATAAAACGCTAGCACAACCACTAACACTGTATTAACTAGGGTTGATACAAGGGTTCCAGCAAATCCTACAGCACCAAATGGTAATAGTTGTAGTAAGTTTTCGATACTGGCGTTAATTTGATTGGTTAATATTTTGAAGTCTATTAACGGCAAGCTTCTTTTTTTCGCGAAGGCTTCTAGCTGTTCAAGTTGGTTTTGAAAGCTGCTTAACCAATGGGGAATTTTATCGCTAAGTTGGATAGTTTGATTGATCGCAAGGGGAACGAGGGTAATACCGATAATAACCAGAAGCGTTAAAGTCAGCAGCAAAACTATAGTTACTGCCCATTGGCGAGAAATACGAAGGCGCTCTAAAATTTTAACTGGATAGTTGAGCAAAAAAGCGAGGATTGCTGCAATACTTAAAATAGTCAGTGGATGCCGAAAGTAATAGAAAAGGAAAGACAGCAGCCCAACGTTAAGGGCTATAATCGGAGCGCTTAGACCATAGATTAATAAGTTTTGTAGGGAAGCCCAACGGCGCATCCACATAAATTTTTAGTTTCTACTATTTCAATAATGAAGGCAATCTAACAAAAGTATTGACAATTGACAAAAGTAATTTGAAGACGGCTCATTCGTAATGGTATAACTTACCTTGAGCTGCATCGGCTATGAGAATCTAGTATTTGAAGCCTTCGGAGAGCATACTTTGCAATTTAGCTGCTGCGGATATTTAGGATAGAAGCACGACCTAGATAAATAAAACTAAAGATAGGTAAACTATTAAATTTGAGTAAGTAGCTAGGCACAATTAATTGTAATGGATAAAACTATAGCTGACCTTCGTCAAGACTACACTTTACAGGACTTAAGCGAAAACAAGGTTAATTCTAACCCTTTTCTACAATTCAAGAAATGGTTTGACCAAACCCTGAGTGCTGATATCTTAGAACCGAATGCCATGACTTTGGCTACTACTACTACAGAAGGTAAACCATCAGCAAGAATGGTGCTGTTGAAAGATTTTGACGAACGCGGTTTTGTCTTTTATACCAACTACAACAGTCAAAAAGCGCAAGAGTTAGCAGAAAATCCTCAAGCTGCTTTAGTGTTTTGGTGGGCAGAGTTACAACGTCAAGTTAGAATTTACGGACGCGTAGAAAAAATTTTAGATCGCGAATCAGAAAAATATTTCTACAGTCGTCCTTTTAACAGTCGTTTGGGTGCTTGGGCATCCAATCAAAGTGAAGTCATCGAAAGCCGAAAAGTACTTGAAGAACGCTTACAGGAACTAAAACAAAGGTATCAAAATCAAGATATACCCCGTCCCCCTCATTGGGGGGGAATTCGAGTTATACCAACAGAGATTGAATTTTGGCAAGGCCGTTCAAGCCGTCTTCACGATCGTTTACTTTATACAAAGAATGTTGACGATAGTTGGAAGATTGAACGTTTATCTCCTTAGGTAAAACTAAAAAAATAAAATGCTCTTTTATGCTTTTGTAGAAAAGCATCATATTTATCTGTAGTGATTTTCAATTGAGTGCAGTAGGTTTATATCCCTTTCACTGACTAATGGGAGCGTTTTGTACTAGAGTAGCTTTTCCTTATTGCTGGGAAAGGCTTTGAACTGGAAAGATGATGAATGTAATTTTGATTTTTGTACTCCACTCAATTGAAAACCACTAACTGTTACATTTAGCTTCGATCGCCATTCCATCCTACTTCTCGGCGGTCAGGTGTACCATAATCTGGAACACTCTTTCTTCTTTTCTTAGTATTTGGTTGAGAGTATTTTTTGATGTCGTCTTTTCCCTTGCTCATATTAGTTTCCTTACAGTAATTAATTTAATCAGTTCTTTTGCTTGAAAATTTTTCAGATACTGAACAAATACCGAATGAAAGAATTTGCATAGCAATTAACGCTCGTAAAGTAACTCCAATAGCGTTAATTGGTAATCCGGAAAAGTTAATTAGGATTCTCCCAATAAAACACTTAATTTTTGCGCTTAAAAGTGATTCAAAAAACAAAGGACACAGCAAACGCCGTGCCCTTATAAATATGTCTGAGGGATTCATAATTATTGCTTAATTTATTCCTCATCATCCCAAGGAGGTATTTCTCCTGTTATTCTCGGGGGTGTATTAAATTTCTCTTCATCAGGTACTATTTCTGCCGTAATAGTTGGAGGTTTAGATTTACTATCCTGTTGGGGATTCTCGTCATCATCCCACGGTGGTATTTCTCCAACAATTTTGGGATTACTAGGAATTTCAGTTGTAATCGAGGATAAAGGAGGTTTGTTAGTATTTTCTACTTCCGGTTTTCTACTTGGGGAGGTAATTTCATTTCCACAAGGTTGACTAAAGTCTTCTCCTTCAGACTTCTTACTTGCAATATTTATTTTAATTGATAACTTTTTGTCTTTTTTCTTAGACATTGCCATTCGTTCCTTTATTTAATTATATCCAGTTCATTTCTTTGAGGATTTCTCCTACATGTTTAACAAATTCGCTCCCTGTCATTTCAGGTAAATTGGGAAACTCATTTAATTTCTTCATCAGCACAAATTGCAAATCCGTAAATCTTTCACGCACCGCTTCAAAATCTGGATCCCTACCAGCCCATTCCCAAAGATTGCGATCGCGATCTCTGAGTAAAGCGTAAACTAAGTATTGGCGGGCTTTTTGCTTTGTTTGTTCTTCGCCGTTATTTTGTGCGGTAAAGATTGCATACCAAGACGCTAAGTTGTACAAAAACCG
>JBCCSG010000321.1:0-8438 GCA_039200565.1 Cyanobacteria bacterium P01_D01_bin.50
CATCAGGGGAATTATTAATAATGTCACCAACGGGGGGAGAAACAGGAAACCGCAATATTGAAATCGCATATCAACTCCAAGGTTGGAGTCGTAAAAATAATTTAGGAAAAGCTTTTGATTCTTCCACCGGTTTTAAATTACCAAATGGTGCTGACCGTTCTCCTGATGCTTCTTGGATAACAATTGAAAAATGGGAATCTTTAACCACAGAACAAAGAAGAAAATTCTTACCTTTATGTCCTGATTTTGTCATAGAACTTCGTTCTCCCACCGACTCACTCAAGAAAATACGGGAGAAAATGCAAGAATATATTGAAAATGGAACTCGTTTGGGTTGGTTAATTAATATAGAAAATATAGAAGCAAGACAAGTTGAAATTTACCTTCGGGGAAAGGATATAGAAACTTTAAAAAATCCAACAACAATATCCGGTGAAAATGTATTACCCGGATTAATATTTGATTTAACCACAATAATGTAGAGACGCGATACCCTTGCGTCTCTACAACATATTGCGTCTGGGACAAACCATGGAAATTAATAAAACAGATAATACTAAACTCCTACCAAAGCACTCTCCAACAATCCTTGAAACAATTTCAACCCATCAGTACTACCCAACATAACATCCGATGCTCGCTCTGGATGCGGCATCATTCCCAACACATTTCCGTCAAGATTACAAATACCTGCAATATCTCTTAACGAACCATTGGGATTTTCACCATCGTAACGAAATACAACTTGATTATTATCTTCCAACTCATTCAAAGTCTTCTCATCAGCGTAAAATCTTCCTTCACCATGAGCTACAGGTAAAATTATTTTTTCACCAATTTCATAACCTTTTGTCCAAGAAAAACTATAGCGCTCTAGTTTTAGAGGTACCCGATCGCAAATAAAATGTAAATCTCGATTTCTAATTAACGCTCCCGGTAAAAGTCCAGATTCAGTTAATACCTGAAAACCATTATAGATACCCAAGACAAATTTACCCTTTTGTGCATGTTCGATAACAGAAGACATCACAGGAGAAAATCTGGCGATCGCACCGCAGCGGAGATAATCACCATAGCTGAAACCACCGGGGAGAATTACCACATCAATATCAGATATATCAGTATCCTGGTGCCAAACCATGCGAGTTGGCTGGTTGAGAAGATTTTGCGTCACGTAAGCAACATCGCGATCGCAATTAGAACCGGGGAAGACGATAATGGCGAATTTCATAATTCTTTGAATAGGGACAAGGGATGGGGAGAATTCCAGCATTCCGGCATTCCGGCATTCCGGCATTCCGGCATTCATTACTCATTACTCATTACTCATTACTCATTACTCATTACTCATTACTCATTACTCCTTACTCCTTACTCATTACTCATTACTCAATCCCCAACCCCATCACAAATCCCCCGCTCACTCTCACTAACATCAGGATTATTTCTCAAATAATCGCGCACCCAATTACAACCGTGAACTAAATAATCATTACTTGAAATACGTTCCAAATCCCACACAATTACAGTTTTATCTTCAGCAGCAGAAGCTATTTTTCTACCATCAGGGCTAAAAGCGACTCCCCAAACTCCTGCTTTATGACTTTCAAGAGTACGCAACAAAGTACCATCTTTTTGCCAAATTTTGATCGTGCGATCGCGAGAAGCTGAGGCTATTTTATTCCCATCAGGGCTAAATGCTATTCCCCAAACCTCAGCTTTATGACCTTTAAAGGTGTGAATTAAAGTACCGTCTGTTCTCCATAATTTCACGGTTCCATCTAGAGAAGCTGAAGCTATTGTCTTTCCGTCGGGGCTAAAAGCTACTCCTACAACTGCAAGATTATGACTTTTGTCAAAGCTGCGAAGCAGAGTACCATCTATTTTCCAAAGTTTGACGGTTTTGTCACTAGAAGCCCCAGCAATTTTATTCCCGTCAGGACTAAAAATTACTCTGTAAATTTCTCCCGTATCTGTTTTAATTGTTTTTAACAGAGTCGGTTTGTTGACATTTTCTATGTCCCAGATTTTAACTGTTTTGTCCATACTACTACTGACAATCTTCTTACCGTCAGGACTAAAATCTACAGTCCAAACCCTATCTTTATGATCTTCAAGAGTATTCAATAAAGTACCATTTGATTGCCAAATTTTGATGGTTTTGTCAGCAGAAGTTGAAGCAATTTTTTTACCGTCAGGGCTAAAAGTTATTCCATAAACATCATTTTTATGACCTGTAATATTTTTTAATAAAGTTCCGTCTGGTTTCCAGAGTTTAATTATCTTGTCATTACCAGCAGAAGCAATCATTTTACCATCCGGGCTGTAAGCTACTACGTTAACTGTAGAATCATGACCTCTGAGAATTGTTTGCAAAGGATGGTTTAATTTGAAGAGTTGGATATGGTTGCTTAGAGAAGTCGCAGCGATTGTTTGACTAATTTCTTTTTGGAATTTGCTAGTAGAATTTTTTTTTCTGTCCGTATTTGGTGCAAAACGAACCTTTAAAAATCTATCTTTATAACCTTTGATAGTTTTAATTAAAGTACTATGCTTTACATCCCAGAGCTTTATTGTATTATCATTAGATGCTGAGGCAATTATCTTACCGTCAGGACTGAAACTGATATCATTAACTATATCTTGATGACCTGATAATTTCTTCAATAAACTCCCATCGGTATTCCAGAGCTTTATTGTATTATCCTCAGAAGCTGAGGCGATTATCTTACCATCAGGACTAATAGCTAACCCCTCCACCCCAGCACTATATCCTGTTAATGTATTAATAAGAGTACCATCTGTATTCCAAAGTTTAACTGTGCCATCGCTAGAAGCGGATACAATTAATTTACCGTCGGGGCTTATAGCTACTCCCTTCACCCCAGCAGTATGACCTGTTAACGCATTAATAAGGGTACCATCTGTATTCCAGAGTTTTACAGTGTTATCACTAGAAGCTGAGACAATTATTTTACCGTCAGGACTAATAACTACTCTTTTAACAGCAGCGGTATGTGCCTTAAAAGTCCGTAGTAATTCACCATCTATATTCCAATATTTAATCGTTCCGTCGCGAGAACCGGAGACAATCATCTTACCAAACCCCTGGGGGCTAAAGGCTACTGTATTCACAGGAGCAGTATGTCCTTTGAGGGTTTTAAGTAGTTCGTTTTTTCTATTCCAGAGTTTGACCGTGTTGTCAAGAGAAGCGGAGGCGATTATTTTACCAAACTCCTTCGGAGTCGCTACACTAACAGGGCTAAAAGCTACTTCGATAATTATCTCTTTATGACCTGACAAGCGGTTGTACTCAACAGCCCCATGTACTGCTTGTGTTAGTGTTGATTCAACAATATCTTGGGTGTTGGAATATACCACTAGCACTTTTTCCAGTTTTCGCTTTGCTTTGATTGCTTCGATTAGAGCATCTAAGGTTTTACCTGAGTACATCAATCCTTGAGAATACCTAGCGATCGCTTTAATCTCATTATTTAGAGAACTTTCCCATTGCAATCGGGCGAAACCAGCCAAAATCAAAGCGAAAATCAAACCAAAACTAAGCCCAAAAAGGGTGAGTCGTCGCCGACGATTTTGATTTTCGATTTCGCGATCGCTAAGTAACTGGGAACGTTGAATAAAATTTCTTTCTTTTATACTAAGTTCTTCTGAGCGTTTTTGCTGCCAGTCTAGGGCTATAGCTAAGGGAGCACCCCGCAACAGCGCACCTCGATCTTCTTTACTACTCTCCCATTGATATATTGATCCTCGTAATTGTTCTTGCCAACGGCGAAAATCGCCGTCAATCTGTATCCAGTGTTCTAAACGTCCCCAACTTTTAATCAGGGCTTCATGAACAATTTCTACTGTTTCTTCACCGGTGGAGTAATTGCGGTTTGTCACCAATAAACGAGCAGATGCCAAGTGGGTTACCAAATCCCAATTATTCACCTGAGAGCGAGTTGCTAACCTGCGAGTAGGTTGGGTACCTTCTGAGCAACACACTAATTGAATAAATATCCGTTTTGCCCTTTTCCGGTTAACTTCTGAAAAACCAGCATATACACGCTCCCCATATTCAGCCAAAGCTCCTTGTACGCAGCCAATTTCTGAATAAGCATCGTGCATCAGTTGCCCCGCAAGCTGTTTTTCCCATAACTGAGTTAAGGCAAATTCCAGCAATGGTAAATTTCCTAATTCTCCCCATACATCATCAATTAATCTATTTGCTAGCCCATGCTCCAATTTGACTGTCATTTTTTTTGCAGGTTCTTCAATTACCGATCGCAATTCCTCTTGGCTCATTGGTGCTAGGTTAAGCACTGCTCCTTGCAAAGCATCGCTGAATGGACGGTAAGATAAAGCATGACTGTAAAAATCAGCCCTGAGGGTGATAACTAAAGTAAAAGCTGGTGCTAAGTCTACTGCTGCCAGTAATACATCTAAAAAAAATTGAGTTTCTCTGGGCTTACAAAGGGTGTAGAGTTCTTCAAACTGATCGACTATTAATACTAAGTGAGTGTTGGAATTTTGCAACGTAAATTCTTCAACGATTTTTTGCAAGGCTTGGCGATCGTGCTTTAGTCTTTGTACTAGTTCCGCTTCGGCTAAATAGCGGTTATTTTCAGAGCGATCGTGGGAAAAAGTCGCGGAACTATTTTGAAGGGATAAATATAGAGTTAACAAAGCACTTGCCAATGCTTCAAAAGGTTTGTTACCAGGACGAAAAGATACGATCTGCCAATTCGCACTATCATCTTGTCGCAACCGGGGAATCAAGCCAGCAAACACCACGCTGGATTTACCACTCCCACTGGGACCAACTACTGCCACAAATGTTTTGCTTTTTACCGCCTTTAGCAAATTAAAACTAAACATTTCCCGCCCAAAAAACAGGTCTGTATCTGATTCGGAAAAAGCAAATAATCCCCGATAAGGACAAGGAGGCATTCCCCCCAAACTTAACCAATTTGGCGGTTCTACGGCTGGATTTTGAAAAATTACAGGTAAACAGGAAGCACCGGGAAATTTATTTTCTAATCCTTGTAACTGCCTGCGTGCTTGCTGAAATGATAGGTATAAAGAATTTCTTTTTTGAGCAAAAAATTCTAAAAAAAACTTGAAAAAAACTTGTGCCACCAGGTTTGGCACTGGCTCGCGCATCACTATTGTTGTCGGAATACTTAATTTTTCCAACACCGAAGCCAGCCCCAAGCCATCACAAGAATTGAATATTGCCAGTTTCAAACCATTTTCAATTGCTGCTTTGAGAGCTTCTTCTAATTGTTCTAGAGTCAAACTGTTATTGGTTTTGTTTTCATTAATATAAATTCTTCCTCTTTCCTCCTCTGTATGACTGTGACCTGCAAAAAAAAGCATATCCCAACCTTGGGAATTCCAAAGATAACTATTAAATTTCTGACGTGAAGGTTTAATCAGAAATTTGACTTCTGCATCTTGTAAACTTTTAAGAAACCTATTTTCTGCTTCGGGATCGATACCAATACTATTACCCATCACAGCCAAAATTCTGACTTTGTTCTTAGTCCAATTTGGTTGTACTAAAGTAGTGCTTCTTTTATAATCCGGTTTGAAAAGAGCAATTTCTGCTTTGGGATAATCCTCAAAAAAATCCCACCAATACCAAGGTATGCGTCGCAACCAGAAATCGTTCGTTTGAATAATTACTTTTATTTCTTCTTCCGGATTAAGTGCAGAGCGTAATTTACGCTCTATATTTAAAAATTCCTTACTATTTAGCCAAGTGCAAATATGTGCTTGTAAATTTTGAGATAAACTATCAAAGCCGACATCCGAAATATTGGTTACATCACTCTCAATTATTTCGATTTCATCACCATCTTCATCAAACGAGCGCAAAATTAGGCAATCGTAAAAACTCTGATACATTAATTGCCAACGCTTGTATAGTTCTATCAAATTTGGTGCTGGTGGTAATGAGCCGATAAATTGTTGTGGCAGGGGATTACCTAAGATCCATAATTGGCTCGTGACTTGCTCGCATCCTTTATATAAATCACCATTTCCCAGATTAATAACAACTGACTTGCTCATGAAGAATATGCTGATGATGCAATGGATTGCAAAAATCTTATATTATTACTAGTACAATGCTGCCGTTTTGGCCGCACCCGTTTCAAAAGTTTGGAACCCCTATGATATAAGACTTTTGAATGCCAGAATGCCAGACTTCCGCGCAGCAGTACTAGTTATATTCTGCCATTTCCGAGGGATGAAGCGGAAATGATATGAGCATTTCCACAACTTAGATAGAAATCTAAACCCCAACTAAAACATTTTCCAACAACCCCTCAAACAACCCCAATCCATCAGTACTACCCAACATCGCATCAGCAGCCCTCTCCGGATGGGGCATCATTCCTAACACATTGCCGTCACGATTGCAAATACCTGCAATATCTCTTAACGAACCATTGGGATTTTCATCTTCATAGCGAAATACAACTTGATTATTATCTTCCAATTCCCTTAAAGTCTCCTTATCCGCGTAAAAACGACCTTCCCCATGAGCAACCGGCAAATTTATTTGTTCGCGACTTTGATAACCTCGAGTCCAAGGTAAATCTTTACGCTCAACCTTTAGCGGTACTCTGTCACAGATAAAATGTAAATCTCGATTTTTAATCAAGGCTCCAGGCAAAAGTCCTGATTCAGTTAATACTTGAAATCCATTGCAGATACCCAGGACAAACTTGCCCTTTTGTGCGTGTTCGATAACAGAAGACATTACGGGAGAAAATCTAGCGATCGCGCCGCAACGTAGATAATCACCATAACTAAAACCGCCGGGTAGAATCACCACATCAATATCAGAAATATCGGCATCTTGATGCCAAATCATACGAGTAGGTTGTGCGAGAATATCTCTGGTCACATAAGCAACATCGCGATCGCAATTAGAACCCGGAAAAACAACAACGCCAAATTTCATGATTCGTAAAATAGGTTAAAGGTATGGATGGGGGAGGGGGAAGAGGGGGGAGAATTATTACTTGTGAATTTCTAACTCTTAACTCTTGGGCACTAATAACTAAGTAAGTCGGCGCAAAAAAATCAAGGTATGTCCGCAGCGAGTGGAACGAAGTAACTTAAGCAATCGCAAGCTTTTCAACTCTATTTACAATCTGTTACATAGCTTGCGGTTTATTTGTGCCGACCAACTACTTAATAACTAACTAACACCAATAACCGATTCCACCTCAATTAAATCGAAGCGGTAGTTTTCAATTGTAGGATTTGCTAGCATTTGGTCACATATTTTATCCAAGTCTTGACGGGCTTTATGCTCGGAATCAGATGTAATTGTTAATTCAATATATTTCCCAATTCGTACTTTTGCGACATTGTTATATTCCATCTGCCTTAGTCCGGATTGTACTGCGACACCTGCCGGATCTAAAACAGAAGGACGAAGAGTTACAAAAATTTTAGCTTGATACTTTATTGGCACCTAATTTTACCCAACGCTCCTGTGGGTATACTATATCTTTCTGGTGCCATTGGATAGAAATTATATTCTCAAAGGATTAAAGTAAATTAACAAGTAGGCATGGTAATAGAAATTCTTTCTTATTGTTATTTAAATAGTAATCTTCTATGAAACCCATACGCACCCGCTCTCAAGAGAGGATTTTAAACTTGCTCAAATCCATGAAACAAAGCATTTCCGCCCAAAATATATATGTGGAACTGCGGAATCGCAATCAAAGTATGGGTTTGGCAACAGTTTATCGTTCTTTAGAAGCTTTAAAACTCGAAGGCTTAGTACAAGTACGAACCCTAACTAATGGGGAATCACTTTATAGCTTAGTACAGCAAGACAAACATCATTTAACCTGCTTGCAATGCGGTAGATCGATTCCAATCAAACAATGTCCGGTTCATCAACTAGAAACCGAATTGGAAATCAAGCAAAACTTTAAAATCTTTTATCACACTTTAGAATTCTTCGGCTTATGCGACAAATGCCACGCAGAACAAGCTTGTTAATTGTTAGGAGTTAGGAGTTACTCCCTTCCCGGCTTTATGATTTCCTATAGCGTAGGTTGGGTTGAACGTTCGCGGAGCGTCTCCCGGAGGGAGATAGTGAAACCCAACACAATGTTGGGTTGTGCCGAAGGCACACCTAGCGGTGAACGTTCCTCAAACGCCACCCTACGGGTTCAGCAGTCGCTCATGGGGGAAACCCCCAAGACCGCGCGCGCTGCTTCACTTCCTACAACGGAGGGAACCGTGCCGCAGGAGTGGCTCCCCAACCTACAATTTTGAGGGTTACTAAGAGCGGGATAGGAGTAGGAGTTAGGAGTTAGGAGTTAGGAGTTAGGAGTTAGGAGTTTGTCTCCCTATTCCCCCATCTGCCCCTAGGCGTTGTGCCACTTGCGTGACTGTCGGGAAAC
>JBCCSG010000322.1:0-8412 GCA_039200565.1 Cyanobacteria bacterium P01_D01_bin.50
CTAGCTTCAATATACCTTTATACAACGAAGCGAAATTTTCCTCTCCGCGTGGGTACCCTAATGATAAGCAGATCCGGCAAAATTAGGATAATAACATATGAAAGGTGTTTTCAGTCGGTGTATTACCAAATTTACAATTATACCCACATTATTAATACTACTTTTAAATAATACCGCCAAGGCTACTGACCCTGGAGCCTGTTTTATGATAACTGAAGCTGGCACAACCCTTGATTTAGGAAGCCTTTGCGGTATCACACCTGCCAAACCTGCGGATACAGGAATTTTTCGAGCTGCTATCAAACGCCGCAGCGGCCAAACTCCTGTGATAGATGTTACATTCAACGGCAACAAAACTTTTGAGATGATTGTCGATACGGGTGCTAGCGGTACTTTAATTACTCAAACAATGGCAGAGGCTTTACAACTCCAGCCTTCTGGTTCCCTTCAAGCCAGTATTGCCGATGGTTCAATTATAAAATTAGAGACTGGCCAAGTAAAATCTATTGGTGTCGGTGGAGCTATGGTTAACAACGTTAGAGTAGCAATTGCTCCTAAGGCAGAAATTGGACTTTTGGGACATGATTTTTTCGGTAACTATGACGTGAAAATCGGAGAAAATATGGTTGAATTCCACCGTCGTAATAAAAAAGCTAATAATTAATTTTGTAGTTGTGCTTTAGCACTCTTCATCAAAAAATATGCTAAAGCATTACTACAAACTAAATAAGTAAGTCGGCACAAATAAACCCAACTATATTAAAGAATCTAAATTAGCTTCTCTTGGAGAAGACGCGCAAGTGTCTAAAAAGCCTTCTTCCTACTCACTATTCCCCATTCCCTATTCCCTAATTACTATTTTCAACGCCTCACTACTTAAATCAAAGAAACGCATCTAAACTTGGTACATTTACCCAATTAGAAGTTTCATTAGATTCATGAGAGATATCCATCAATAACTGAGAATAAACTCCTTCCCTTAAAGATGGTGTTATAGATTCTCCGCTGTCAATCGCTCCCACCCATTGATCTACCACTCTTAGAAATCCAGAAATACGTCCATCTGCGTAGTTATTAGGAAACATTAATCGATTGGGAATTTCAATTTCTGCAAGTTGTTTACCTGCTTTCGCACCCCATACGCGGAATCCATGTACGTAATCTTTTTGATTTTCACTGGCTAATATTAATGTTCCCTCATCTCCATAAACTTCTATTCCATGAGTACGCGGTGCGTAAATTACCGCACTAATAGAAACTTGACAAGGTGTTCCATCGGCTAATTCCAACATTAGCATACAGGTATCATCTGTATTGACCGATTTTAATTCCCCAGTTGCGGAATCTTCCCTATGAGCAATTGCAGTTGTAAAATGAGCGTTAACTCGGCGTACTTCTCCAAATAACCAGTGAATATAATCGAAGGTGTGGGAACCCAGGGAACCCAAAGCGCCACCTCCTTTATCTTTCTGAGAATACCAATTCCAAGCACGTTTGGGGTTAGCACGGGAAGAGCCAAACCAATTAATTGTAATCAAACGCTTATTACCAACATATCCCCTCGCCAGCAATTCGCAAAACAACAACCATCCAGGTACAAAGCGAAATTCAAAGTCTACAGTCGCAACTACATTTTTCTCTTTGGCTAAATAGTAGAGTTCTTTAGCTTCTGTAGCGTTTAAAGTAACTGGTTTCTCTAATAATAAATGTTTTCCGGCTTGCAATACTTGTTTTGCCATTTCATAATGGAGAAATGGCGGTGTTGATACGGTGACTGCTTGCACCTGCGGTAACTCCAGGATATCTGTAAGGCTCGAGCAAGCGTGAGGGATATTATTAGATTGGGCAATTTCTTTAGCTTTATCCAAGTCTCGATTGTAAACGGCGACTACTTGAGTACGTTTATGCGCTCGCAATCCAGGAATATGGACTTTTTTACCAAATCCAGTGCCGATTACAGCTACGCCAATTTCACCCTGTTGATTTTTTAATGCAGCAGTCATAAAAGTAAATTTTACCGGGATAAGTCTTAATCTTAAATTTACCAAAAATCTTCGTGCGCCTTGCCCCTAATTTCTAATTATGGTGATGTAGGCTTACCAATTGCGAAATTTCTCCAAATATTAAGAAAAATGGAACCCAAATAGTTTTAAGTTTGGATTCCACAAGGTAATGAGGCTTCAAATATTATTTTTTTCAAGATTCGCAGCCTATAACTCAAGACAGCATTTACTATAAAGAGCTTGTAATAGGAGTGAGGGTTCACGAGGTGACAATCATATTTTTAATCTGTATATCTAAAGGCTGATGACATACTTACTCCTATCGAGGCTTTATGATTACCGAATTGAATGAGACAGGGAATAGGATGAAAAATTTGGGGTTGCTGAATCCGGGTATGAATTTAAATTTTTAGCATGATCGAACAAGGTTTTTATAGGGTTTTGCGCTGCTAGTTTAGACGCATTCATACTTTCAATCAGCCACGCCAAATATTACTTCCGATCCAGATTTAATTCTTGAACTGAATGAATACAAATTTGTTGTAAAATATCATAACTAGCTTTAGCTAATAAACACATTGAAAAACACCACAAACATATAACTATTACAGATATAAAAACTGATTTAACTGTAAGGTCAGGAAGATCTTCTGTAGTCTTTTTATTGACATATTGCCGAAACTCTGGTTTCAGAAAATAAACATTATTTTGGTTGTTTTGCAGCGGCTTTTGAAATTTGTTTGTATAGTTATTCTTTTTGAATTTTTCATAATTTGCCATCAAGTAGACTTTTTTTTCGTCTAATTTCATACTTTTCTTCCCCGTTTTATTCATGTCAGTATTATGTTTATGGGTAGAATTACCAAACATTGAATATGTTGATATTAGAGAAAAATGACAACTTATCAGAAATCGAGTTATGATAATTTTGCGAACAGATTTTCATTAGACTTCTTCACTTTTGCTATCCAACTTTTATAATAATGAAAAATTTTTGAATATATAACAGTAGGTTTAGGTAAACATTTAAATATTGGAGGTAATAAATACTGAGGAAACAATTTGTGAAGAGCTTTACTAACACCTTGTCGAAAGCCAAATTCAATAAATAATTTTGGAGTAATGGGGGGAATATAACTACTCAATTCCACCACAGCATCCCCATCAGACTTGTGACTAATTGTAAACTTTTCAATTGCTTCGGCCCAATTATCGCTACACTCATCCAACAGATTATTTAATATCCACACGTCTTCCAAAGCATTATTACAACCTTTCCCTGATGCTGGAGACACTGCATGAGCGGCATCTCCTATTAATAGGGCATTCTCACCTAGATGATAGCGATTGCAGTGAACTGTAATAACTTGCGACACAGGATTATTTACAAATGCTTCCACATCTGAACGACTCATCAATTCCTTGAGTTGCGGGCAATTTTCTCCAAAATAATTTAACGCTTCTTCCACACTCGAAATATTTGTAATATCATTGTTCTTGTGGATAAAACGAATCACACCGCTCAGACTACCATCTGTTCCTTCAATCAACGTGATGCGAGCATAATTATCCATCTTATTCCAAAAGTGAAATTTACCCCCTAGTCCATCCCAGTGGTTATTGTCTGAGGCGGAAATAAAAATTGTTTTATAAGCAGTCGGAACATACTCTTGGGAGCACTTAAAAGAGTCTGATAAACCTGCAAATATTTCTCTAACTACCGAAAATGCTCCATCCGCACCTATCAACAAATCGCAATCAATATTAAAATCAGTTTTAGTTTCAAGGTTACGAAACTTAATGCTTTTAATTGGAAAATCTCCACTACTGATATTTCCAGGTTCTACTACACCATGGCACTTGCAGTTAAAGTTAATTTTAAGTTCTGGGCTATGGTATTTACTTGTTAGCTCCTCGAGGAGTACTTTGACTAAATCAGTGCGATCGATACAAAATAAAGGTTTGGATCTGGGCATTACCTTTGTTGTACCATTTTTCTGGTGACTAACCATATTTGTAATTGTACAACTTGCATCTTTGACAGCTTCTTCCAATCGAGGAATTTCTCTCAAAGCATTATATCCCTTTTCGTTGAGTGCGATGGGGAATGTTCTCGAATTAGCATAAGAGGCAATGCGCGGATCTGCACGACGCTCATATATCTCAACATGATATTGTCCATTACGACTTAACAAATAGTTAGCTAAAAGCAATCCACATGGCCCAGCACCAACAATAGCAACTTTCTTGAGCATTTGGTTATTACTCCAGTCGTTAAACTCAGTTTTAAGCTATATATTCTATAGGTAAAGCTTTTGCTAACTTATGCAGTTTAGATCGAATTAGTTTGCAAATGAACCAAAGCCCTGCAAGACTTAATGTAAGGCTCGTAATCACTCCATATTACTGCCTTCGCTTCCCAAGTACTGAGATATTTTTCTACGATCGCCAATTATTCAAAGTTTGCTCCATGGATATTGCCACAACTGCATAAGTTGTTTTGAGTGATCCCTATATAAACAAGTAATAGTAAATCTTGTTGAAAATATGGTGCAACTTGTATTCAGTAGTTATCCTATACAACTAAAAATTTTATAATCATGAAGGTATTTCATCAAAAACAATTAATAAACTGCTGTCTTAAGCATCTATCAAAAGTAAGAAAAACAATATAATACAAAACATGAATTATTTAGATTGTCGATCTGAATATCATGTACAAAAAATAAAGTTGTATCCTAAAAAAAATACTAATGATGAAAAATCTAGAAAATCCTTTCTCTATTGCATGGTCAAAATTAGCTGCTTTAACTCAGTTCATCTCTACCGTTGAGGAAGAAGCAGGGAATGATACTCAATCGAGTGAAGAACCACAAACCGATCAATTTTTAGATGGGGATGAATACGTTCATGTAACCGATTGGATAGAACCATCGATTTACTTTACGATATTTTGTGCCCACAAAAGGTTTTAAGCTGTGTTAAGAATACTTAAGACATAGCAAGCAGTTGTAAGAATGGGACTACCAACAATTAAAATTCCGGTATTTCAACAACGGTATGAATGGATTACCAAGCCTTTAGATGTGATGGAAAAAGCTGCAAGGCAGTATCCCGATTTATTTACCGCTCAAATACTGGGTGCCAAAGAGCCGATAATATTTGCTAACCATCCCCAAGCAATTCAAGAAATATTAACAAACGATAGAAAAAAGTTTACAGCCCCCGGAGAAGTAAATAAAAGCCTCTCCCCATTAGTTGGTGACTACTCCATAATGTTACTCGATGGCAAACGCCACAAACGCGAGCGTCAACTGATAATGCCTCAATTTCACGGCGAGCGCATGCGGGCTTATGGTGAACTCATTTGCGACATTACAAAAAAAGTATTCAGTCAACTGCCACAAAATCAAGTTTTTACCGCTCGTGATATTACATCAGAGATTTCTCTGAGCGTGATGTTACAGGCTGTATTTGGCTTGTACGAAGGAGAGCGCTATCAACAAATTAAACGCCTAATGATTGCGATGATGGATTTGTTTCGCTCTCCCTTGGCTTTTAGCTTTATATTGTTTCCTGTCTTACAAAAAGATTTGGGTTCTTGGAGTCCTTGGGGATATTACTTACGCCAAAGAGAAGAACTTGATAAATTATTATATGCCGAAATTGGTGAAAGGCGTTCTGATATAGATAATGCAAATCGTGTCGATATACTTTCGTTATTGATATCTGCAACAGATGCTGAAGGTAACTCAATGACGGATAAAGAGTTACGCGATGAATTGATGACATTGCTCCTAGCTGGATACGAAACTACGGCTACCGCCATGGCTTGGGGATTATATTGGATTCATCGTCAGCCAAGGGTACGAGAAAAATTACTTGAAGAATTAGATACTCTAGGAGAAAATCCTGACCCTATAAGTATATATAAACTGCCATATCTCACCGCAGTATGTAACGAGACTTTGCGGATTTACCCCGTTGCACTGGTGACTTTTACCAGAACAGTACAAGAACCCGTAGAGTTATTAGGGTATCAACTAGAACCAAAAAGTGATATCTGGGGCTGTATTTATCTTTTGCATCATCGAGAAGATTTATATCCAGACTCGAAGCAATTTAAACCAGAGCGATTTTTAGAAAGACAATTTTCTCCCTATGAATTTATGCCTTTTGGTGGTGGTGTACGTCGTTGTATTGGTTATGCTTTAGCAGAATATGAAATGAAGTTGGTATTTTCTTCGGTAGTTTCTCGTTATGAGTTGGCATTGGCGGAGAATAAACCGGAAAAACCCCAGCGTCGAGGCGTAACTTTGGCTCCTGCGGGGGGTGTGAAAATGAAAATGGAAGGGATTCGTGTGGCTCAAAAGTCAGCAATTTCTGCGGTAGGTAATTAAACTCTATGGTTGGATGTGTGACGCTCTTATAGATTTGGTTGAGAAAATATTCACTTTTTAGAGTCATGGGTACCCGTCACGCACCAATCGGGAGTTATGAAAATATATTCATAATTAAGATATGCGATCGCAAAAGTAGCTTACAAAAATAATTTTATTTGCTCTGGGGTTTATATTGACCGGAAAATAAAAGGATTTATCCGTGGATAAAAAACAGTTCTGCCATTGTTTCAAGCCCCTCGATTCATCGATGGGGTAATAATTCTGAATTCTTCATTTCGCCATTCTAAATTCATCTTGACCTTCATTGAAAATCAAGAATTTAATTCTCTCAAATATGTACCTTTTGAATTACAAACAATTCAATCGCAAATACCTGACAACAAAAAACTCCTGAATAAATCATTTACCGATATCAATTTAGAAAAACAGATTGATTCTGCCAAATATACAGTTATTTACTCCGCAAGACATATAGTAAGTAATTCGCCGGACTTTTTATGAGAACAATTGTACCTGATAAACTTGAAAAGAATGCCTCTATTATTTAGATATGTAAAAAATGCTTAGTATATATTTACAAAAAAAATACATAAGTAGAAATTATCGGAGTTGGAACTCTTGCAAATAATGAGTTTCATTGCATAGAAATATATCTTAATACAAATTAACGAAAAGTGATTGAAATATGGCGAACATTTAATGTAAAAAATAAACTATAGAGAGCCGAAAAAAATTCTCTTTCTTACACCGTCTCCCTATAATTTATTGATTAATATTGATTCCGGTGTGGGGTTTTTGGAGAGAAGTGAAAATTCTGTACTATTCGGCATTTTGGGAGAAAGTACAGAGTTAAATAAACAGAAAACAACAGGAATCTTAATTCATTGAATTGAGAAAGATTGTTGTTAGCACTTAAATATTGATTCAATCATGACCACAACTTTAAAAACACGCGAAGGCGGTAATCTGTGGGATAAGTTCTGTGCATGGATTACCAGCACAAACAATCGTATTTACGTCGGCTGGTTCGGCGCATTAATGATTCCCACATTGTTAACTGCAACTACCTGCTTTATCATTGCTTTCATTGCAGCACCTCCGGTAGATATCGATGGTATCCGCGAGCCTGTTGCAGGATCTTTAATTTACGGAAACAATATTATCTCCGGTGCAGTTGTACCTTCTTCCAACGCGATCGGATTGCACTTTTACCCCATTTGGGAAGCTGCTTCATTAGATGAGTGGCTATATAACGGCGGTCCTTACCAGTTAGTAGTATTCCACTTCTTGATTGGTTGCTTCGCTTATTTAGGTCGTCAGTGGGAATTATCCTACCGTTTGGGTATGCGCCCTTGGATCTGCGTTGCTTACTCTGCACCTTTGGCATCTGCAACCGCAGTATTCTTGATCTACCCCATCGGACAGGGTTCCTTCTCTGATGGTATGCCTTTAGGTATCTCTGGTACCTTCAACTTCATGTTCGTGTTCCAAGCAGAGCACAACATCTTGATGCACCCCTTCCACCAGTTAGGTGTAGCAGGCGTGTTTGGTGGTTCCTTGTTCAGTGCAATGCACGGTTCTTTAGTAACCTCTTCCTTGGTACGTGAAACCACCGAAACCGAATCTCAAAACTACGGTTATAGATTCGGACAAGAAGAAGAAACCTACAACATCGTAGCTGCTCACGGTTACTTCGGTCGTTTGATCTTCCAATACGCTTCCTTCAACAACAGCCGTAGCTTACACTTCTTCTTAGCTGCTTGGCCAGTTGTAGGTATCTGGTTTACCGCTTTGGGAATCAGCACCATGGCGTTCAACTTGAACGGCTTCAACTTCAACCAGTCTGTAATCGACTCTAGCGGTAGAGTAATCAATACCTGGGCTGACGTATTGAACAGAGCTAACTTGGGTATGGAAGTAATGCACGAAAGAAATGCTCACAACTTCCCCTTAGACTTAGCTGCTGGTGAAGCTACTCCTGTTGCAGTTGCTGCTCCTGCAATCAA
>JBCCSG010000323.1:0-8397 GCA_039200565.1 Cyanobacteria bacterium P01_D01_bin.50
ACTCCCGGCAATTCACGCTGCTGAAGTTTACTGTTAATATTTTCTGCTGCTGCGATTCCGGAAACTATAGCGCTAGAGATAAGACTTCCACCACACCAATCTCCACAACATACTAAGGGCAAGGATGTTTCTGCTGCTAAACAATTTTGTGCTAAAGGATTTTTGGGAAAAGCGTATCGCCAGCGATGTACTTGCATCCATTGAGGATTGTTCATCCACTGTAAGTTTAAAGTGGAAGCGGCGCTTTCTAATATCTTTTGTCCCACCGATTGTAAATCTTCCGATTCAAAAAATTGTTCCGCAAAGCCGGCGCTACTATGTATGACAAAATGCGGTTGCTGTTGATTTCTACGTTTGCTACTATCCAAGCCAATCCATCCAAGTACTTGATCATCCTTGAAAGTAATTGCTTTCCATTCCAAAGGCTCGCGCGATTGTTGGAGATATCCAGCCATTACGGTAATACTGGGGTAAAAATTAACACCACGCAGTTTGTCAAAAAAATCATTATTTAATAAGTTTTCTGCTAATGGTTGTAATAGCATCACAGCTTGTGGCGCAGGAATAGCAACAACTACAGATGAAGCTGTACATTCAAAGTTCGTTTCGCTTGTTAAATGCCATTGGTTTTCTGAAGTAGGGATTATTGACTTAACACGTTGATGGCGATCTATATTTAAACCTTGTGCCAGAAATTTAGCTATAACATTCATTCCATCGGATGCGATGTAGGGAAGAGATGATTGGGGGTTAGCCACAACAGATGAAGAATTACCTTGAACGTGAAGAGTATCCGTCCAAACTTCTAGATCGCCTTTTTGAACCAGTAATGTTATTAGATGTTGTAAAAGTTCGCCTTTCGGTTTGATATAACAGGTACCATGATCCGCTTTTGTGTCAAATAAACGACGCGTGGCAACTCTTCCACCGACTCCACGGGATTTATCTATTACCCTTACCGAATATCCGCTTTGGGTTAACTGTTGTGCGCAAACTAAACCCGCGATTCCGGCACCGATTATTGCGATATCAGTCATGAATCAATAGCTCGTAGTGTAAAATTATTAGTTCGCCGGCAACCGTAGGAAGGATTACTAGGAGTTGCGAAAGCTAATATTAGAATAAAGTACGGGAAAAAATGTTTGGAACGGAGTTAGGCAAATTGGACGAATTAAGGGCTGCACTAGAGTTAGCTACAGAAGAAGAGTTGCAAGATTTAACTGCAATTCTATTTAGTCGTAAGTTTAATCCTTTGGATTACCTTCAAACACCGGAGCCTATACAAGTACAAAGTCAAAGTCGTCAAGCTTGGTTGAATGCCCTTGAGGAACGTTTTCGTTTCCTAGCGGCAGATGGAATGACGGTATTGCGTGGACGTAGTAAACATGTATCTTACCGCGAAGCTTTAGTTCAGGTGTGCAAATATTTAAAAATTCCTTATTATGATGATTTAACCACTGTTGATTTAGAAGCTGAAATTTTTTTACATCTTTTAGGAAAAGTTTGGAAGAAATTACCTGTAGGAGAAAAAAGAAAGTTAACCGAAAAGGTACAGTCTCAGTTAATAAAATCACAACTAAAACAACCCTTGCCTCTTGCTTTACAAAAAGATCCCTTGGGTTTAATTTTTAAAGGCGGTAGTGCTTTTGCTGTAACTTCAGTGATTCAACCCATATTACTCAAACAAATTGCCCGTCAGTTTGCAACTCATTTCGCTACTTACCAAGTTGCCAAACAAGCAGCAATTAAAGGTGGTGCGGCTGCTGCAAAGCAATTTCAAGGTTATGCGACTTTGCAAGTAGCGCGACGCGGTATGGCTCTTAATGCTGCCCGTTATGGTGCCGTGAGAAACCTATTTGCATTTATTGGCCCGATGATGTGGGCTTGGTTTTTTGCTGATTTGGGATGGAGGGCGATCGCCACTAATTATGGTCGAATAATTCCTACTATCTTCACTTTGGCTCAAATTCGTTTAACACGTGCTGAATGTTGGGAAATGGCATAAATTGATTCCTTATTCTTGGTTTGCTATTTCAGTGTCATTACTGAAGATGATTGTTTTTTTTATCTGGTAATTAGCACGAAAAAGTTAAAAACTCTGGTGTTATGGAAAGATATTGACGGGTACCCATGAGAATTTAATTTTTCTCCTAAAAAAATTATATTGGGAGCCCGTCACAATATCTTGTGTTTAAGCAACAAATAAACACGAATGGCTATCAATTAACTTTTAACGGCTCAAAACTCATCAATGACAAAAAGTATATGGTCTTCTTTAGAACATTGGGACCCTAAATTACGATTTTCTTGGCATTGCTTGCAATTAGGATTATTTATCTTTCCTTTATTTCCAGCTTTGGGTGCTGTAGGTTTATTTTTAAGTGCTTTAATAACCTGCGTTGGAGAATACCGCCAGATTCTTAAAAATCCCTTCTACCGAGGGTTTATTCTTTTAAGTGTATTGTTGGTAGTTACCGTCGGTTTCGCTCACGATAAAGTAACAGCTTTTTTGGGCTTATTCAATTTACTACCTTTCTTTTTACTATTTGCCGGTTGGAGTCATTTAATCCAAACAACGGCGCAATTAAAGCAAATATCCTGGATTTTAACCATAAATTCCCTACCAGTAATAATTATCGGTATCGGACAGTTATTTTTAGGATGGAGTACTTCAGGATTAGGGAGTAGCATCTTGGGTTGGAAGCTAGTAGCTGGAGGAAACCCACCACTACGCATGGCTTCGGTTTTCATGTACGCTAATACTTTAGCTGGTTATCTGGCGATCGTTTTTATTTTAAGTTTTGGTTTATGGTTGCACGAATGGCGAAAATTTAGAAAAAAGACCTCCTCTTTCTACACCTTTCTCTTCCTAAGCGTAGCGGTAATTATCAACTTCGCGGGGTTAATTTTAACTAATTCTCGCAATGCATGGGTAATCGCTTTAGTCGCTTGTTTGGCTTATGCCGTTTACCAAGGTTGGCGATTAATTGTGGCAGTTGTTATGGGGATCGCAACTAGCGTGCTTTTGGCTGCTTTTGCACCTCCAACCATTGCAGAGTTGTTTCGTAAAGTAGTTCCTGCTTTCTTCTGGGCACGCTTCAATGACCAATTATACCCAGATAGACCGATTGCTTTAATGCGTGCAACTCAATGGAAGTTCGCTTGGTCATTAACTATGCAGCGTCCTTGGACTGGTTGGGGATTACGTAATTTTTCGGATATTTATCAAAGCAAAATGAACCTATGGTTGGGTCATCCACACAATTTATTTTTAATGTTATCTGCTGAAACTGGACTTCCGGCAACGCTATTATTTTGTGGTTTGCTGGGTTGGATATTTATTAAAGGTGTTCGATTGCTGGGAATTATCCCCAAGGAAGATAAATTAATATTTTTCAGTTATTTGTTAGTGTTTGTCAGTTGGATACTTTTTAATCTGGTGGATGTGACATTGTTTGATTTTCGGTTAAATACGCTTTTGTGGTTGATGTTGGGTGTGATTTGTGGAGTTGAGCAAAATAGACGTAGTTTATATTAAGTTTTTCATCTAATGCTTCCATGGATTTGCCTAAAGTATTTTTGAGAATTTTATAAACCCGGTTTTTTGAATAAACCGGGTTTATCAATACCTACTTAATGTAAATGAACATCCTCTGAGATTCCTTATCTATTTTTTTTCTTCAAGTGCCTTCTCGCATAAAAATCTTCCTATTCCTCATTCCTATAGTATTTTCAAAAAAGTTTACATCTCAAGATAGATGTTACGTACAGCAAATAAAATCAAAAAATATAGGAATCCTATTTGAAAATTGAAAAAAATTCAGTAGTTCGTAATTCTCTATCGTACTCTTGCCTAAGCGCAAGATTGCCTGCCTACACAAATAATTATGGCTTCGCCACGCTGCGCCTTCCAAAAATCAATCCGGATTCCTATAAAATAATTAAATAAATTTTTATTATTACAAATTAATGGTTAATTTATCTCATTTGTGACAGATTATAAAGAGTCTACTCAAATATTTTTTTCATTTATTTTTGGAAACATTTCTTAAATAGATAGGTCATGTAGTAGTTATCCTTTTCTAAAAAAAAACTCATTTGAATCGACAATATTTATATGCGAGTATTTCCAGACTTTGAGGTAACAAATTAACAATTTGAACAAAAAAAAGTTGGAACCTTTTTATTTATTTTTCGACAATAAATGTAATGTACAATCTACTATAGGTGGTGACAAATATGAAACGCTTTATTAAGTCATGCTTGGCAATTTCAGCTTTATCCTGTTTATCAATCGCTCCTATTGTCTTATCTGCTGGTGAGGCTTCTGCACAACCTAGAAAAGGTTTTCATGAGAGCTATGTTGGTGGTGGTATTGGCGGTCAGTTAACCAACGGTGGACAACAAAACGATGCTGCTAATGTTGGCGGTAATGTACAAGGTCGCTTGAAAATTCAAGGTACTCCAATCTCGGCACGCACCAAGGTTTTGTGGAACAATGATACAACTTGTATCAACCCTGAAATTTCCGCCGATCTAGGTATAAAAAAGGGTACTAATCTATATGGTGCTGTTGGTTACTGCTTCGTAGAACAAGATGGTCAATCATCTCCTCTAGGTAACAACGATTCAGTAACTGCAAGTGTTGGTGTTGAATCTCAAGTTAAGAAAGGCGTTGTTGTTTACAGTAACGCTACAGTTTCACTTGATGGCTTCGAGAATAGCGATGCAATGCCTGTTAATGTTGGTGCTGGCTTAGGTTTTAGCTTCTAATTAATCAAAGCCTCGAGTCTCGCAATTTTTCCAAAAAACAGAGGGCAATTGAGACTATTCTTGACTAGGGACCGCATTTACCTTACCTTGAATTTACCCATGGATAGCTTTTTAAAAAAACCAGTTTCTCCGAAAATCTCCCCATAAAAAGCCCAATTGCGATGGAGAAACTGAGTTTTTTGATTTAATTACTCAACTCATCACTCATCACTCCTGACTCCCAACTCCATAAATACCCGATTTGTTAAGTGTTGCTTCGATAGCGAATCGGGGTTTTGGGCATGATAAAATTAAAATATTCCTCTAAATTCCGACCGGAATACCGTGGAATGTACTTAGCCGAAGGGATGCATCTTTATCAGTGACTAGTAATCAGTAATAGCGATCGGCTTTTATCAAACACCTTTAACTTTTTTTAAAGTAAAATTGGTATTAGAAAGGTGGTATCTTAACTAAAAGCCATTGGAACAGTAACTGGTAATTGAAACACCGATTAAGTCGCGCCTCGGCAATATGTGAAGGATTCCCATAAGATTTTTTTCTTCTAAAAAATTCTTATGGGTGCCTGTGAAGCCCTATCGAGAACACAATACCACTGTAATGGTTAAGTCTGCTCCTCCCGAAACCACAAACCGTCAACTCTCTAAAGTTGAAGGAATCAAAGAACGCAGCAATTTTTTACGCGAACCTGTAGCAACTGAGATTCTTGAAGATACAACTCACTTTAGTGAAGAAGCAATACAAATTCTCAAGTTTCACGGTTCTTATCAACAAGATAATCGCGATAATCGCGTCGTTGGGCAAGAAAAAGATTATCAAATGATGCTGCGAACCCGCAATCCGGGGGGTTTCATTCCACCTCAGTTGTATTTAACTTTAGATAAGCTCTCAAATGATTATGGAAACCACACAATGCGGGTAACTACTCGTCAAGGTTTCCAGTTGCATGGCATTTTAAAGAGAAATCTCAAATCAACCATTGCTGCCATTGTTAAAAGCATGGGTTCCACTTTGGGTGCCTGTGGAGACTTGAATCGCAATGTAATGGCACCTCCTGCTCCTTTTAAGAATAAACCACAATATCAATACGCTTACGAATACGCAACAAAGATAGCCGATTTACTCACGCCGCAAACTGGCGCTTATTATGAAATTTGGTTAGATGGTGAAAAAGCCATCAGTGGGGAAGAAAGTCCGGAAGTAAAAGCTGCGCGTCAACGTAACGGTACGGGAACTATTTTTCACGATTCCTCTGAAGAACCGATTTATGGTACCCAATATATGCCGCGCAAGTTTAAAATAAGCGTCACGGTACCCGGTGATAATAGCATTGACCTTTATACTCAAGATTTATCCTTGGTAGTAATTACCAATGAAAATTCTGAGTTGGAAGGATTCAATGTTTTTGCTGGCGGTGGTTTAGGAAGAACCCATAAAAAAGAAGAAACCTTTGCGAGATCGGCTGATGAGATTTGTTACGTATCAAAATCAGACGTTTTCGATTTAGTTAAAGCCGTTGTCGCTACTCAAAGAGATTATGGCGATCGCACTCAAAGGCGACACGCTCGTTTAAAATATTTAATCCATGATTGGGGTGTAGAAAAGTTCCGCTCTCAGGTGGAAGAATATTTTGGTAAGTCTGTAGAACCTTTTAAGGAATTACCTGAATTTAAATATCAAGACTACCTCGGTTGGAACGAACAAGGTGATGGAAAGCTATTTTTAGGCATTTCCATCGACAACGGTAGAGTTAAAGACGAAGGCTCCTTTCAACTCAAAACCGCATTACGGAAAATCGTCGAACAATTCAACTTAGATATTCGTCTTACCGCCAACCACAACCTGATTTTCTGCGATATCGAACCCGAGAAAAAACCAGCTATCGAAGAAATTCTGCAAAGTCATGGTATCAATAGCGACCCGGAAACAATTGAACCATTAGTACGCTATGCAATGGCTTGTCCCGCATTTCCTACCTGCGGATTGGCGATCGCCGAATCGGAACGAGCAATTCCCGGCATTTTAGAGCGGATTCGCACCCTTTTAAATCAATTAGGTTTACAAAAAGAGCATTTTGTAGTAAGGATGACTGGTTGTCCTAATGGTTGCGCTCGTCCCTACATGGCAGAATTGGGTTTCGTTGGTAGCGCTCCGAATGCTTATCAACTGTGGTTGGGAGGTTCGCCAAATCAAACTCGGTTAGCACAACCTTACATGCAAAGGTTGAAAGCTGACGAATTGGAAACGCAGCTAGAGCCGATGTTTGTTTACTTTAAAGAATCCCGTGAAACCTCTGAAAGTTTTGGTGACTTTTGCAACCGAGTCGGATTTGATGCGATTCGCGAATATGCTGCAAATTACCAAGGGAAAACAGAGGCTGTTGGAATATCGGATAGTAGTAATGGTTCAGCATCCAGTAAAGAAGAAAGTCAGCTTCAGGTAGCAGCAAACAGTAATACGACTATTGCCAAGAAATTAAGACATCGAATTACCGTGAAAGATGATGTTTATAGCAAACTCAAGCAAACATCACAAGATAGAGGTAAACCGATGACAGAATTGGTGAATGAAGCTTTGAAGGCTTATTTAGCTCTCGAGTAAGTTGTTTATCTCCCCTCCTCCAGGGGAGATAAGAGTTTAGATTCGCAGCAGATTTCAAACAAGGATTTTTTCTTCTTCGGATGTAGTAAGATTTATCGAAGCAGATATTACTACTAATTTGTTTTGATGTTAGAAAACTTGCAATTAAATACTATTGTTCCGGTTATTATAGTTCTTTCGAGTATCACGCTTTTGATTTATTTTGCGTGGAAGACTTTAATTACTTCTAATTTATTTCAAAAAGGACTTAAATTTTTCCAGGAAAAAGATTATCAGAATGCAGAAGCTGTGTTTCGGAAAGTAACCTCTATCAATTCTACTAACGATGTAGTTCGTTTACTCTTAGGTGATAGTTTGTTGAAACAAGGAAAAGTAGAAGAAGCTATTGAAAAATATCAAGAAGTGATTACCCGCGCACCTAAAAAGGCTGATGCTTATTTGCGTTTGAGTCGAATTTGTATGGAGCAGGATAAGCAACAAGAAGCCATTCAATACTTGGGTTTAGCTAAAGAAGTATTACAAAAGCGTCAACCAGAAAAAGCGGAAGAAATTAATCAATTATTACAAAAATTGAATCAAGGATAGGGAGTGGAATCGGTAAGGAGATAGCAAAGTCGCACTTGCACCTTTAAAATGAAGACGTACCTTGCCTTGACATCACTCGATCTTGATAAAATCTAGCCAGCTTAAAAAAATATGCTGCAATTATTTTTCTTCTCATAATTAATAATATTTGTTACTTAAGATTGCTTTTTGAAACTAATGCAGTCCAGAACTTGTCAAAGAATAGATTCCAAAAGTATCCGTATTGAGGGAAACGCATTGCGAATAGAGCATCAGAGGGAAATTCTAACAAAACTTGTGAAGTATTCACTCACCAGTTGAAGAACATCAGGATGCACATAGTCATCATCATCAAGGGGTTAGAGTATATATACAATTAACATGTTGCATTATGGAGTTATAAACTTTCCATAGCTTTAGATATGCAGACTATTAAGAATTCCAGTTAAATTTTCTATC
>JBCCSG010000324.1:0-8388 GCA_039200565.1 Cyanobacteria bacterium P01_D01_bin.50
ACCTATTTGATTCTGAATTTCATCAAAAGCCGCTCCATCAGCAAAAAACTGATTCTGCAATTTATCCCAACCACCCAATTCTTTAACTGTAAATAAAGTTTTTACTGGGGGATATTTAGTAGCAAATTCTTTTTTTACAATTTGATTTACTGGACGAAATCCGATTTTGGCAAATTCTCTCTGGGCTATGGGGGTAAATAGATATTCTACAAAGGCTTCTGCTACTTCTCGGTTGCCATGTTTATCTACATTTTTGTCAATTACTGCAACGGGATTTTCAATTAAAATATTTGTTTCAGGAACGATATAATCGCTAGGTTTACCTTTCAAACCTGCTAAAATCAATTCATTTTCATAGTTAATTAAAACATCTCCTTGCCCTTGATTAAAAAATGCATCGCTGGCTTCCCGGGCATCTCTTGGTAATATGGGGACGTTTTGATAAACTTTGCTAGTAAAATCTAGCGCTGTATTTTCTTTCCCAGTTTCAGTTTGAGAACCATATAAAGCTAAAAAATTCCACCGTGCAACACCAGAAGTTTTAGGATTTGCAGTAATAATGCTAATGTCGTCTTTTGTCAAGTCTTCCCAAGTTTTGATTTGTTTGGGATTTCCTTTACGAGTAACTAAAGCAGCGACAGATTCAGTCACCATACTATTATTAGGAGCTTCATTTTCCCATCCCGGTTGAATTAACCCGGCTTTTTCAATTCTCTGCATATCTAGCGCTAGAGCTAACTCCACCACGTCAGCGTCTAAACCATCGACTACAGCACGAGTTTGAGCACCAGAAGCTCCATAACTTTCGTAAAAACGTACTGTTTGATTGTGTTTTTGCTTCCACTCTTGTACGAATTGCGGAATAATTTCTCTATAGGCTGGTTTAGTGACTGCATAGGAAACCAGCGTTAATTCAACACGATTGGAATTTTGAGCATTCGACGTTGAACAAGATATTAGTGAAACGCTTAAACTTAAACCCAATAAAAATAACAAAACAAAACTCTTGATTCCCCCCCCTTTCACCAAGCGGGCAACGAAGCGCCACAGCCCCATATAAAGTTTCCCCTCTTTAATCTCCGGTTAATCGGTCAAGATGCCGGTCTTTATATTTTGTTCATATTACAACATTTGGGGGACGGGGGGATGGGGAGATGGGGAGATGGGGTAGAGGGGGTAGAAGGGGAGAAATTTGAAATATTAACTCCTACTCCCTTCTCGCGCTTACGATTACTTTTCATGTAATAATTTATATTACATGAAAAGTAAATTCAGGCTGCATCATGGTTGAAGCTTTACGGAACAGAACTTTTAGGCTAGAAACCCACCAATTAAACATAAATTTATGGCAACAATTGTACTACAAGTATCAACAAGAATATATAAGAAAGAGATTATTCGCAATTAAATATCTATAGGGCGGATATAGTAGAAAAGAAGTATCCAAACTGCTCACGGTTGTGGCTATAAAACTTTATCGACTTGGATAGATAAGTATAAGATAGGGGGATTAAATGAATTAGTAAAACCAATTGTTCATCAAGTAAATTCAAGATTAAATCTAGAACAAAAACAAGAACTGAAAAGAATGTTACTGTCAGACAAACCACTAGATTATGGTATAGACAGAAATATATGGACAGGAAAAATTATTAGTAATGTTATCGAATTAAGATGGGGAGTGAAACTAAAAACAACAAGAATATATGAAATATTAAATGAATGAAATTTATCATACCAAAACAGCGATCAAGAGATTATGCCAATGCCAGCAAAGAAGAACAAAAAATATTTATATCAAGTTTAAAAAAAGAATTGGGTTCTAAAGAAGAAAAAGAAAAAATAGTATTTTTTGATGAATTTGCTGTTTACGACCTACAATTCCCGCAAAAAAATGGGGCAGGCTTGTTGTGAAAGATGCCGGATACTCACGAGTTAATTAGTTAATGAAGCCTGCCCGGGCACCCCAAGAAATTTTTTAAGGTTCCATCTCGTACCGTCCAAGTATTTTTTACGGATGGGCTCCAAAAAATACACGTCCCGAAATACCAAGTAATGAAAAAGGACGCAGAAATAAGTTGAACGGGATGATTTCAGTTGATGCATTTACAGGGAAAGAGTATTTAGAATTAAAAGAAAAATCTAAAACCTTTATATGTTTCCGAGTATTTTCTATAACTATGTCAAGATTGTATTAAAGAAGGATTTAATAAACTGACTGTTATTTTGGATAATAATTCGACGCATAATAATAAAATGAAATCTCAAGTTACAGCACATCTCAACCGCTTAAAAATTCAAGAAAAAATTTTTATCAATTTTATTCATACTCCTACTCCCAATGCCTAATTTTAATTTAGTTGAATATGTTATTCACCTTTTGAGACTTAGACTACTACATCATCTGACCTTAGGTGTTAATATTCAACAAGTTAAAGATAAATTAGATAATTTTTTCAAGTTTAATCAACTTCAAACACCACAAAAAATTCACAATATAATTGAACATATTTGTGCTTTAGTCTAGTAATATTCAAATATAAATACAATCATTAATAATAATTTTTTATTATTTTCTGTTCAAACAGATTAATTATCAATAACCACAAAATTTGTGTAAGCCCCAAAAACAAAACAAATAAGCACGCTTCGTGGAATAGGAAGAATTTTCGTTGTGGTGATTTGTTGTTTTTGGGGTTATCCCGAGTCTTGGAATAGTTTCCGAGTCTTCTGGGAAAACAGATTACTTCTTCTGGTAAAAAGATTATCTCTTATGTAATCATTTATGCTACATTATGGGTTTTCTTATAGCGGGAAGGGAGTAATATAGGATGGGTTAAAAGCTAAGGGGTTATTTATATTTCTTATACTTTATGCCCCATCCTTTGTTTAATTCTTAATTGTGCAAGAAGTAATTAGTTAATATTTGATTAAGTAATTTTGGATTTTAGATTAGTAATTTAAATCTAAAACCCAAAATCCTCAGTATAAATTTGACAGGTTTATGCCATTTGATTCTCAATCGCCCAGCGAGCTAATTCGGTGCGATTGTGGAGGTTGGTTTTACCCAACATATTGGAGACGTGGCTTTCAACTGTACGCTGGGAGACGTTTAATTCTTCAGCGATTTCTCTGTTAGCCATACCTCTGGCTACAAATTGCACTACTTTTAGTTCTGTTGGGGTTAATTGGACATCAAAGGGTACTTGGATGCGAGAGCCATTTTCGCCTCCTTTAGCTTGATGTTCTTTCCAACGAATTGTTTGTTTGAGCGAGGATTCAACTTGGGCTACGAGTTCTTCTGGTTCAAAGGGCTTGACCATATATACATCAGCACCTTTATTCAAACCTTTAACTCTGTCTGCGCTTTGTCCCTTTGCAGAAAGGAAGAGAACAGGTATCCAACTGGTGCGTTCTGTTTGTCGGACTTGCTCTACAAAGGTGTAACCGTCCATTTCCGGCATCATCACGTCACAAATAATCATGTCTGGAATGTCTAACTCTAATATTTCCAGAGCTTCTCGACCATTTTCAGCCGTGACGACTTCATATCCCCGGAATTCCAAATAGTCCTTAACCAGCAAGATGAGGTTGGGGTCATCATCTATGAGCAGTAAGCGTTTGTGATCTTTCATGCTGGGTTCTTTCATAGCAGTGGCACTTGTCGCGCTTCGTTCCATCAAGGTCTTGAATAGTTTTCCTAATTGGTGGATGATTGAGATGTTGTCCCTTTTTTTCCCACTTACCTTGCCGCTCTATTGGTGGAACTCTCCAAAGGAGTTATCCTCTCCGTTGAGATTTCGCTGTCTACTTCAAGAGCTACAGTAAGGATACGTAGAGCAATAGTATTTATAATGCGCTATTATATATCGCTTTGAAAGGTGCGGGCCGTCTAACATTCCATTAAATAATAATCCTAAAGGTTCACAAGGGGAGTATTGGGCGAACATACCTCTTGTCAAAATAACCCGCGCCTCCAATTCAATTTTTTGCTCTTACGTATCCAACCCGATGCTATCCTCCCTTTCTGCTAATTTTGATTGCTTATACCGGGATGTCCTTGGGCAAGGAATGAACAAAAAAGCATGGAATAGCAAACGTATATTAAGAGATTAGAAGCGTTTGTTTAGGACGCATTCAATTACTTGAGGGATAAAGGAGTAGAGACTAAAAACCAACGGGGTAGATTACCATTATTGGTTTATAACAACTGCTCCCGCAAGTCATTAGTTTTTTTTCTTAGATACCGCCGCCGGTTCTTCCACTTGTACAGAGTCCATTTTGAGCTTAAATAGTCACTTTTTCAAGTATTTCTAAAAGTAAAACTAGCTTTTATTATCAGCAACATCTAGAAATTGAAGCTAAAACCCATTGAGATACACACTGTTGAATATTTGACAACCCTAAACTTTCTATACAATTATTAAGGGCTTTGTAGGGTCTAGGGCTAGTAGTTTTTGGTACTTGAATGCTCAAATGAAACACTGCATCATCGCTCATAAAAAGGCTTCCTTTTCACTGTTCTATAACAATTTCTTGGCTTTGCAAATAATTGCAGACCATATCAAACTATTCTTCATCTATTGCCTAAAACCTGAAACTCCTACGGAAATTGAGTATTTCTACTTAAGTAAAGCTACTTTTTATCTCTAAGTTCGGGAAACCGTACTAGAAGAAATATTGCCATCACAGGCCAAGCTTAGCTAAATTAGCACTCAGGAGTCGAGAGTGCTAAAGAGGCAAATTAGTTATGGCAGCTGTATCTCTAAGCGTTTCAACAGTAAAACCCTTGGGTGATCGCGTTTTTGTAAAAGTGAACGCGTCGGAAGAAAAGACCGCTGGCGGTCTGTATTTGCCCGATACTGCAAAGGAAAAGCCTCAAGTAGGTGAAGTAGTAGCAGTAGGCGACGGTAAAATGAAGGATGACGGTGGTCGTCAGTCGGTGGATGTAAAGGTAGGAGACAAAGTTCTTTACTCCAAGTATGCTGGCACCGATATTAAGTTGGGTACCGACGAATATGTACTACTTTCTGAGAAGGATATTCTGGCAATTGTTAGTTAGTTATTGGTTAGTTGTTAGTTGAGGGCAACTAGTAATTAAAAACTAACGGGCAATAAATAACAACATTTTTTAAAGAAAGTAAAGCAAAAGGTACAAGCAGGTAACTATGGCTAAGCGGATTATTTACAACGAAAACGCTCGCCGTGCTTTAGAAAAAGGCATGGACATATTAGCTGAGGCTGTGGGTGTAACCCTAGGTCCTAAAGGTCGTAACGTAGTATTAGAGAAGAAATTTGGCGCACCTCAGATTGTTAATGATGGTGTGACGATTGCCAAAGAAATTGAATTAGAAGACCATGTGGAGAACACTGGCGTATCTTTGATTCGTCAAGCTGCTTCCAAGACTAACGACGCTGCTGGTGATGGAACCACCACCGCGACTGTTTTGGCCCACGCAATGGTCAAAGAAGGTTTAAGGAACGTTGCAGCTGGGGCTAATGCGATTTCCTTGAAGCGCGGTATTGACAAAGCATCTACCTTTTTGGTAGGAAAAATTGCCGACCAAGCTCGTCCTGTAGAAGATTCTAAGGCTATTGCTCAAGTTGGTGCAATCTCGGCTGGTAACGACGAAGAAGTCGGCCAAATGATTGCTCAAGCAATGGATAAGGTTGGTAAAGAAGGTGTGATTTCCTTGGAAGAAGGGAAGTCCATGTTTACCGAGTTGGAAATTACAGAAGGGATGCGCTTTGACAAGGGCTATATCTCCCCTTATTTTGCTACCGATCCCGAGCGCATGGAAGCGAATCTCGATGAGCCTTTCATCTTGCTCACCGATAAGAAAATTGCTTTAGTACAGGATTTAGTACCTGTTTTAGAACAGGTGGCTCGTGCTGGTAAGCCTTTAGTAATTATTGCCGAAGATATTGAGAAAGAAGCTTTGGCTACCTTGGTTGTCAACCGTTTGCGCGGTGTACTCAACGTAGCTGCGGTTAAAGCTCCCGGATTTGGCGATCGCCGTAAAGCAATGTTGGAAGATATTGCGATCTTAACTGGCGGACAATTAGTCACTGAAGATGCTGGTTTGAAGTTGGATGCTACCAAGATAGATATGCTTGGTAAAGCTCGCCGCATCACCATCACCAAAGACAATACCACCATTGTTGCTGAAGGTAACGAAGAAGCAGTTAAGTCTCGCTGCGAGCAAATTCGCCGTCAAATGGATGAAACCGAATCTTCCTACGACAAAGAGAAGTTGCAAGAGCGTTTGGCTAAATTATCCGGTGGTGTAGCTGTAGTTAAAGTGGGTGCAGCTACTGAAACCGAGATGAAGGATAAGAAGCTGCGTCTCGAAGATGCTATCAACGCTACTAAAGCTGCTGTTGAAGAAGGTATTGTTCCCGGTGGTGGTACAACATTGGCTCACCTTGCTCCTCAATTGGAAGAATGGGCGTCGGGTAACCTCAGCGGTGAAGAATTAATTGGTGCGTTGATTGTAGCTCGCGCTTTACCCGCACCTTTAATGCGGATTGCTGAAAATGCTGGACAAAATGGTGCGGTAATTTCCGAGCGCGTTAAAGGGAAAGAATTTAACACTGGCTATAACGCTGCAACTAACGAATTCAGCGATATGTTCAATGCTGGAATTGTAGATCCTGCGAAAGTAACACGCTCCGCACTACAAAATGCAGCTTCTATCGCTGGTATGGTGTTGACAACCGAATGTATCGTTGTTGATAAGCCAGAACCTAAAGAAAATGCTGCTGCTGGCGCTGGTATGGGTGGCGACTTCGATTATTAATCATTCACGTTAGTTTAATAACACTCCCTATCTTTGAAAACAGTCGTCTTGTTAAGGCGGCTGTTTTTTTCAATGAACAATCAATAGTTGATAATTTTATTTAAATTTTTTGTTGTTTTGTGAAGATGGGGGTTGAGTTTGAATACATATTTTTGAGTGGAATATACCATTGTTTCGATTTTTGCAACGATGAGAGAAAAATATAAAACGAATTTGTTTACGATATTGTCACAATTCTTGGTGCGTGACTAGGTTCAAATTTTTTCTAAACTACACACCCTACAAAAAAGCATCGTAAAATCATTAATAATTAGGAAACATATTACTTCAATCTTCACTCAACAACTCAATCGCTTCTTCGCACCAACCAATCCAACTATTTTCATAACGAATACCGCAACGCAAGGTTAAATAAATACATTTATCTTCATAAGATAATTGGGAAATGTCAGGAAATTTTTCCTGTTCTATTTCTTTATAAACTGACAACTGTTGCAAGTGAATTTGACGATGACGTTCAATCTCTTGCAAAATAACCGATTTGGGAACTAATTTGGCTGCAATTACTTTAACTAGCAACTCTTCACGAATTGCCATCGGCTCTGCTGGTTTTAATAACCAGGTTTTGAGTTTTTCTATCCCAACTTCGGTAACTCGATAGAGCTTTTTATTCGGCCGATTTTCTTGAGGTATTAATTCTGATTTAATTGCCCCATCTTTTTCTAATTTACTTAGCTCTCTATATATCTGTTGTTGGCTTGCTTGCCAATAATATTTACTGGTTTGAGAAAATTTTTTCCATAAATCGTAACCGCTGTAGGATTCCGAACCTAGTGTCGCCAAAATTGTATGCGCTAATGACATGTTTTTATTTAGAGTACCTTATTACTTGACATACACAAATTGTTGTATATACTATTTATTATATACAACTTATTGTGTATAGTGTGTTTCTCTGCGATAAAGCCATGAATCAGCAATCTATCTCAGAAGCTCTCGGGCGGGAAAAATCATCTCCATTCAAAAGATGGCAGTTATTTTTAGCTGGTTCAATCATCTTAGTGGCTGGTGTGGGAATAGGTAAATTTGATGGGAAAATTGAGCCTAGTAGTTCTCCCGTTCAAGCACAAACGAAAGCAACACCACTTCCGGTAAAGACGACCAAAATTCAATTAGCGACAAATTATCAGACAACACAAAGTTATACGGGGGAAGTGGTAGCCAATCGTACTAGCGAAGTTGGTTTTGAGGGTAGTGGAAAGTTGGTAGAGATTTTGGTGGATGAGGGGGATAGGGTTAGTAAGGGCACAGTATTAGCGAAATTAGATACAGCGAATTTAGAAGCACAACGTCGCTCTTTAGTGGCTCAGAAAGCACAAGCGGAAGCTAGACTGGTGGAACTGAAAAATGGTGCGAGAAGGGAACAGATTTCCGCTGCGAAAGCTAACGTTAGAGATTTAGAAAAGCAATTAAAATTAGAACGAATTAAACGCGATCGCCGAAAATATCTTTACGAGCAAGGAGCAATTTCTAGGGAACAATTTGATGAAGTTGCTTTTAATTCCCAAGCTTTAGCGGAGCGTTTGAA
>JBCCSG010000325.1:0-8378 GCA_039200565.1 Cyanobacteria bacterium P01_D01_bin.50
AAATATGTGGAATTACCACATATTTATTTCCTCTTCTTCATCAGCTTAGTATCAACATCTACCGAGAATAAAACATGCAAACTATAATTGAAAATTCCAAATTCACAGTTCTAAAACCTCAATATTCCGTTACCGCCGCAAATGCACATTTATTTGAACGGGAATTAACAACAGCATTAAAGCAAAACCCTAATGGAGCATTGTTGGTTGATTTGGAACAAGTAGAATTTTTAGATAGCGCTGGATTGATGGTGTTGATATCTAATTGGAAACTAGCTCAAACTTTGAAAACACGCTTTAGTCTTTGCTCTATGTCGTCTTCGGTGAGAATCATCATCGAATTAGCTCAACTCGATCGTGTATTCGAGATATTTGATTCTCAAACTACATATACCGCAAACGCTTATAGATAGGCATTTCAATCTTGATTTAAACAATGCGTTTTATTAATTTATTCCCCAGTCGTCAGGCTAAAATACTTGGCATTGCCTTTCTCGCTTTATTAACTACGCTTCTGTTTCAATTTTCCTTTAATCCCGATCGAACTGTTCGCAATATATCTCAACAAACCAATGTACGATTACCTCGATATCAACAATACCCCTCTTTAGGTAAGAAAAATGTCGCAATCGGTGGCGGAGGTTATGTCACAGGAATCTATCTTCATCCAAAAGAGCGTAATTTAGTTTACATAAAAACCGATATTGGCGGTTTTTATCGCTGGAATGCTAATAATTCAACCTGGATACCCCTTAACGAAGAGTTTACTCTCGCTAACAGCAATTATTACGGGGGAGAAGCTTTAGCTCTTGACCCCGAAGACCCTAATATTGTATACATTGCCGTAGGGAAATATACTGCCGAATGGTGGCAGCATAAAGGAACGATTTTTAAATCCGACAATAGGGGAAAAACTTGGACTAAGCTAAATCTGGACTTGAAAATGGGTGGTAATGAAGTACAAAGATGGACGGGAGAAAGATTAGTAGTTAATCCTTTTGATACCCAAAATCTGTTTTTTGGCTCGCGCCAAGATGGGTTATGGAAATCAAATAACGCTGGTAAGAGTTGGGTAAAAGTAAAATCATTTCCCCCACTCAAAGACGATATCGGTATTAACGCCATTACTTTCGACAAACACAAACCAGGCACTATTTATGCCCTCGCCCATAAAAATGGGATATATAAATCCATCGACAGGGGTGAAACTTGGTCTTTAATTCCAGGAAGCCCTAATGAAGTCAACCGTATTAATACTGGTAATGATGGTATTTTATACGTTACCCATTCTCAGGGCGTTAGTAAATTTGTTAAAGGTACTTGGAAAAATATTACACCCACGCAAAATAAAATAGCTTTCAATGCGATCGCCGTTAACCCAAGAAATGGAAATGATGTCATAGTTGCTACTTATAGCGACGCATCCACAGAAATATTCCATACTTTTAACGGTGGAAGCAAATGGAATCAGCAAAAACGCCAAGCTAATAATACCGTTTCTTGGTGGTCTGACTATATGAAATCCAATCCTTCCCTAGCCGCGATAGAATTCGATCCTTGGATTGCAAATAGAGTTTGGTTAACAGATTGGTATGGCATATGGCGCACTGAAAATATTAATCGCAATCCGGTTGTGTGGACTAATTATCAACAAGGCCATGAAGAAGTTGTCACCTTTACCTTGGTTTCAACACATAATGGAGCATTAATTAGCGGTTTAGCAGACGTTGAAGGATTTTATCACGACCGGGGATTAAATGCTTATCCGTCGAAAATGTTGAGTACCAAGCCCCATGACTTTCAAGATACTTACAGCATTGCTTACAGCCAAAAAAATCCCTTAAAAATGGTACGTGTCGGAGGGAATCGTCATAACAATACTTATAGCGGCGCTACTTCTAGCGACGGTGGTAAAACCTGGAAGCAGTTTCTCTCCTTTCCCAAGAATCAGATGGCGACGCGAGTAGCGATGTCTGCAACCAATCCAAACTTATTCGTTGTCACCCTCAGCGGTACTCAACCTCAACGAACAAAAGACGGTGGTGCTTCTTGGCTTCCGGTTTCCGGTTTACCCGATGGTTTCGAGGGTATGTGGAATTGGACACAACCTTTAGTTGCAGACAAAGTTGATGGCGATACCTTTTACTATTACGCCGATGGAAAAGTCTACCGCAGCAGTAACGGCGGCGAATCTTTTCAAGTCGTTTCTGCATCCTTACCCCATGCAGATTGGCACTCTATAAAAACCACATCAGGAGTTAAAGGTGAATTATGGCTGAGTCTCGATAGACAAGGGCTTTTCCACTCAACTGACGGAGGTGAGAATTTTTCTCGAGTTGCAGGAGTCAACAGAGCATATTTGATTGCATTAGGCAAGCCCCCAACGGTAAAAGAAGGCAACACACTATATTTATACGGAGAAATTGCCAACATTGGCAAAGGGATTTTTCGTTCTTTAAATAGTGGGAAAACCTGGGAAAGAATAGGCGATAAAAACAAACCTGTTGGTAACGATCCAAATGTGATGGAAGCTAGTTCCACAGAGTTTGGTTTAGTTTTTATTGGCACTAACGGTAGAGGTATTTACTACGGTAAATAGTTGAAAAATTTTCAATTACGCGGCATCTTATAAAAATCATGGCTACAAATAATATCCGTGCTAAAGAATTTGATGAAATAGAACTACTTGGCACTAAATTTCACAAAGTCAAGGTTAAGGAATTAATCAATTTCATTGTTAACTCCGCAAGAATTGAGAAAAAAACAATAGTCGGAAACGTCAATGTCAGGGCAATGAATTTTGCTTGTGAAATGCCTTGGTACAAAGAATTTATTAACAGATCAGACTTAGTTTTTTGCGATGGATTTGGCGTACTATTAGGTGCACAAATGTGCGGTTGTGGTGTAAAATCAGAACATCGGATGACCTGTCCTGACTATATAGAAAACTTGGCTACTTCTTGCGAACGAGACAATGTTTCCTTGTATTTACTTGCAGGTAAACCAGGTGTCGTTGATAAAGCGATAGCTAAATTAAAAGTAGTTGCGCCAAATTTGAGAATAAAAGGACATCACGGCTATTTCCACAAATCCGGAATAGAAAATGAATATGTTATCGATGAAATAAATCAATTTAAGCCAGATGTATTATATGTTGGCTTCGGAATGCCATTACAAGAACGTTGGATAATTGATAATTTCGATCAAATCAACGCCAAAGTTTTTCTACCTCTTGGTGCCTGCTTAGATTTTTACACTGGCGCAGTAAATAGAGGCCCCCGCTGGATGACTAATCGCGGATTAGAATGGTTATCGCGACTATTTACCGAACCACAAAGATTGTGGCAACGTTATGTTGTTGGTAATCCGCTGTTTTTCTATCGTCTTCTGAAAGAACGGTTTACAAAACGATTCACAAAACGCAGTAGAGCATCATCACAGTATTAAGAAAAACTAAAATTTTCTCCTCAACTGCAGCAACAGTGACGATCGCAATTATTAAAACTGTTAGGTAAACTTTTGACTTCTTCAGTTAATAACAGGATTTAATTTTGCTTTCATCGCAACATCAATAATCGCCCGCACGCTGCGCGTGAATGGCAAATATTCATAAAATTTGGCTCAATCAAAACTTTAATTTACCCGTAAGTTTTGAAATAAGTTGCTCCGTATTTGTCATGGGTACCCGTCAATTAAACTTGGATTTTGAATCAAATTGAATAATGAAACTGAGAACTGCCTGGAAAAATTATATAAGACAGAAAGTGTCTTACTTAATTGCTCCAATAAGTGCAAGTTTGATGTCTCTAAACTCAGTAATTACCAACTTTGCAGCAAACAAAATTCATTAAGGTGCAATACAAATTATGGCCTATCGTTCTTTTCCAGTAGTAAATTTTCAACCCGATTTAAGGTGTGCAAAAGGTACAAATTTAAGAAAAGGTATCGCTATCCGAATTCTTAGAGTAGTTACTCTTGTTTCATTAGATATTATTGCTCTGAGCTTCGCATGGACATTAGCAATAAATATTGGAACTTTCTTAGAATCTCCTTGGACAGAAAAACCATCATTTCTTCCACTAATTCTGATAGTTGGAATTGGAATGATTGCGACGAAAGGATTATATTTACCCGGTATATATCGTCGTAATTATACCTCACTCATCAAAGCAGTTACCCTCTCAGATATTTTTCTATTATTAATTGCTTTCCTCTACGAACCAGATGGTTATCTTTCCCGTTCTAGTTTTTTATTATTTTGGTTATTGTCGGTAACATTAACCTGTACGGGACGGTTAATTTTTGACTTTTCAACTAAACTATTGCGTAAAAAAGGAGCAATACGTTATCCCATTTTTGTAATTACCGATCCTCAAGACCAAGACAGTCATATGAAGTTAATTCAGAAAGAAAATTGTTATACCTTAGAAGGTATTGCTGATTCTAGATGTCTGGATAGAGCAAATCGAGAAGCAACTTTTGAATTTCTTCGTCAACAAGGTGTTGTAGAGGCTTTTGTATCTTGGGATGCAATTCATAATCGTCTACATGTTTGCTGGCATTTCCAAACTGCAGGTATAACTTTACGTATACTGCCAACAAACAATCATATTCATCATCCCAAGTCTACGTTTTGGACAATTGGTAATGTTCCTTGTTTAACAATTCCAGCACCAATTATTGCAGGTAGTGATTTTTGGATTAAACGGTGTTTCGATCTTTGCGGTTCGATTCTTTTATTAACTCTGTTTTCACCTTTGTATCTCACAATTGCCTTACTTATTAAACTCGATTCCCCGGGCCCAATATTTTTTAGACAAGAGCGAGTTGGTTTACATTGTAAGAAATTCAAAATTTGGAAATTCCGCACAATGGTAACAAATGCGGAAAAATTACAAGCGACTCTGGAAGCTAAAAATGAAATAAAAGATGGGGTTCTTTTCAAAATGAAAGACGATCCTCGTATCACCAGAATTGGTAAATTTCTCCGCCTTTATAGCTTGGATGAATTACCACAATTGTTTAATGTTTTGTTCGGAGACATGAGTTTAGTTGGTCCCCGCCCTCTTCCCATTAGAGATGTTGAAAGATTCCAAAAACCCCACTTTATTCGACAGGAAGTTTTACCAGGTATTACTGGTTTGTGGCAAGTTTCTGGTCGCTCCGATATCGAAAAATTTGAAGATGCGGTGAAATTAGATATTAACTACATTGAAAACTGGTCTATCTTGCTGGATATGAGAATTTTACTACAAACTGTAGGAGTGGTTTTGCAAAAAACGGGAGCTTATTAAGTTAGTCCCCACTTCCTGAAATAGAACCAGATAACGAGACATAACCTAAAAAAATGGGCCTCTTTCATCGATTGAAAGGTCCATTTTTTTAGTCTTCATTTCAACTTCAGTTTTTACCTATGGCTTGCATCATGTTACAAAACTTTATATATATCGTCGGACAAATATGAATCAATCAACAATAAAGCACATTTTTTATTATCTAGATGATATGATTTTTTTGTAGCTATTTTTATTTACTGGTATAAAAATGCAAATTTAAATCATTGGTTAAAATTGCAATCTACTCGCCCATTTGATTCTATTTTTCAACACCATTGAAGATATTAGGTTCGTAAATCCAAATAGCATTTTATTTCCAAATTTACATTTTGTAATATTATGTTTTTTCTACGGCCCTAGATAATAATTGATATGAGTTATCAAAATTTGAGTTATCAAGGTCATCAAGATGAGAGATAATAATAACTTTAATAAAATTTCTCTGAAAGAAAGATTGCTCACCACTCTTTTCGGAGGTATCCCAAATATTTTTCTGGGAAAAAAATTGAGAAACCTAGTATATCGAAGTCTTTTACATCGTATAGGTGTTGAAGTTAATATCCAACATTTTGTCGAATTAATTGGTACTCATTGCATTGAGATTGGCGATCGAGTAAGTCTTTTAAAAGGAGTTCAAATTAACGCTTTAGGACATCCCAATAATAGAGTAAACATAAAAGACCGAGTTAGACTAGAACGTGGGGTTGATATTCGTTCGCTCTACGATACACATATCATCATTGATGAAAATGCCTATATCGGTCCTTATGTAATTATTACTGGTACCGGAGACATTAAAATTGGTAAAAACTGCTTGATTGCACCTCGTTGTGGAATATTTGCGAATAATCACATTTTTGACGATCCGACATTACCTATTGAACAACAAGGAGTGACTGGTAAGGGAATTGTAATTGAAGATGACTGTTGGTTAGGACATAACGTCACGGTACTAGATGGAGTCATCATCGGAAAAGGCAGCATTATTGGTGCTGGCTCGGTTGTTAACAAAAACATTCCTCCCTTTTCCATCGCAGTGGGTACACCTGCAAAAATTATCAAGAATCGTCTCTCGCGACAAACAAACTTCTCGTCACAACTATCAACGGAAATGCAAACATAACCAGTAATTGCTGCCTTTATGGCTTGTGTGACATAGCAATTGGTAAATACACTTCTAGACGAAGAAAATGGATGAGTTTAATTTAACTCATCCATTACCTGTTTATCTCATAAGTAGATTTGCCAAAAAACGGGGATAACCGTTTTTTTCAAACTTACTACGCATAACCTGACGATAAACATCTAAGTAACCATCTACCATACTTTTGATGCTGAATTTATCCTCAACATGAGCGCGACATTCGCTTCTGTCTATTTCTGGCAAACGTTGAATAGCATTAACAAAATCATCGACACTGTCGCACAAGAAGCCAGTTTTACCATCCGCAATTACTTCTGGTACCGAACCCAGTGGCTTCGCAATTACCGGGGTTCCCGCAGCCATTGATTCTGTCATCACTAGTCCAAAAGGTTCGCGCCAAGTGATGGGAAACAACATGGCGCGAGCACCACCCAAAAGTGCGTTTTTCTCGAAGTGATTGGCTTCACCCAAATATTCTATGTGCTTACCATCAATATGAGGCTTAATCTCGCTCTCAAAATAGTCCACATCAACCCGATCGACTTTTCCAGCCATCTTCAGAGGTACACCAGATTTCTTGGCAATTTCGATAGCGATGTGGGTTCCTTTTTCCGGAGAAATCCGCCCTAAGAATGCCAAATAGGGAGTAGAATCCGGTTGAGCATAGAAACGATGACTTTCGGTATCGATACCGTTATACACAGTTCCAGCATAATTTAACTCTTTAAATGGTTCGCGTTGAGCATCCGAAATGCTTACGTAGAACTGTTCCCTTGCTTCTGCAAAAACCTTTTTAGTGTCTGAATTGAAAGCACCATGTAGAGTATGTACTGTTGGAGTTTCTACAAAACTAGCGTGGAAAAGAGAACTGTAGCCAACATGAGAATGAATTACATCAAAGTTAGCAGCCTGCTTGTAGACTCGACTTATCTGCAAGGTTTCATAAGCAGAGTACTCTGATATAGAAGGTTCTAAACGAAAAGCCCGGGGATAAACAGACTCCAATCTAGCCAAAGTTATCGAGTCTCCTGAAGCAAACAAAGTCACTTCATGTCCCCGTCTGACTAATTCATCGGTCAATAATCCTACGACCAACTCAACACCACCATAACCGGGGGGAGGCACTCTCTCCCACAGTGGAGCAATTTGAGCTATTCGCATATAAATCTCCTAAAGTTTTTGTAATCAACTGTAAAGAAGCAAGCCAGATATACCTACTACCCCAGGATAGAAATACATATTCATCCTAAAGAAGTATACAACTTACTAAACAATTTCATGAAAGCATATCTAGACTAAAATTTAATTCAGTTGTTGAACATAACATTGTTGTACGAGAAGTTTAATCAATCAAATCCTGCCTTGACTTAATACCCTGACATCAATTAAATCGAATTGGCTTTCCGTCTAGCTTTGATGATCCCTCTAAAGTGTTTCGGCATACAATTCACTTTAATTATACGCGAAAATCTCCAAAAAGTTTTGCTACTTTCATTACATTATTCTCCACAATACCCTCTCGGGTTATGATACAAGGTTTTTTAACTTTCATTTTTAATCTAAATACGAGAAACTTTTATGTAAATAGTCGTAAACACTACAATTACAGTAGTACAAACCATACCTAATTTTTTTTAAGGAAAATTTAATATTTGATTTTTTGAAATATAGGCCCTTTAGATTTAAATTGCCCTTAATTTTTGCATCAAGCTTTTGAGGCTGATTGCAGATGTCAACTTGCAAACAAAAACAACTAATCCCATCGCTATTTAGTAACGAAAGGCGCAGCATTATTCATTAATAATATGAATATTTTTTCATTTTTTAATACATTCTGATTATGTATTTGACGATAATTATTGTATATAAAAATATTTAATATAAGATATTATTATAAA
>JBCCSG010000326.1:0-8347 GCA_039200565.1 Cyanobacteria bacterium P01_D01_bin.50
ATTTATAGCTAAGCAAAGGCGCGTTAAATTAGGCAATATTCGGGGCAATAATTATCAAGTCATAGAAGGATTAAGAGGAGGAGAAAGAATTATTGTCTCCGGCATACTTAATTTAAGAGATGGAGCTTCGATAATGCCTGAGTCTAAGTAAAAGTTAGAAGTTAAGAGTTATGAGTTAAAAGTTAGGAGTTAAGAGTTATGAATTTGTTTTGACAACTTTTTATCTTTAATATTCATACTTTTAAATTTATTTCTTCGTAATTCCCAGTTTCTAATTATTAATTCCTATTATCAACTCCTAATCCCTAACTCCTAACTCCCAATTCCTAATTCCTAATTCCTAACTCCTAACTATTTTTTATGTTTGCTGACTTTTTTATTAAGCGACCTGTTTTCACAAGTGTCTGCGCAATTATTATTCTATTGGTGGGAGCAATCAGTATTCCTACCCTACCTACGGCAAGATATCCAGAGATTAGCCCCACTCAAATTAATGTCACTGCCAACTATGTAGGTGCGAATGCTGAAGTTGTAGAGAAAACTGTTACCACTGTTTTGGAACAACAGATAAATGGTGTAGAAGGCATGAAGTATATGTCTTCGAGCAGTAGTAACAATGGTACCAGCCAAATTACAGTTACCTTTGATGCATCTCGTAACAAAGATATTGCTGGGGTTGACGTGCAAAATCGCGTTTCTCTTGCCGAGCCCCAGTTACCGGAAGCCGTACAAAGAACGGGAGTTGTTGTTAGTAAGGAATCAAGTAATATTCTCTTGGGGATGGGATTATATAGCGAAAACCAAGAGTTTGATAATGTATTTTTAAGTAATTATGCTGATCTTTATATAAAAGATAATTTACAGAAAATTAATGGTGTCAGTCGGGTACAAATTTTTGGCGAACGTCGTTATGCAATGCGTTTATGGCTCGATCCCAACCGTTTAGCAAGTCGCAATTTAACCGCGCAGGATGTAATTGATGCCCTCAACGAACAAAACGTGCAGGTAGGTGCGGGACAAATTGGGCAACAACCGACACCACCAGATCAGATGTATCAAATTGATTTACGCGCCATAAGTAGGCTGCAAAATGTTTCAGAATTTGAGGATATTATTGTCAAAACTGGAGAGAATGGGCTTCTGATTAAATTGAAAGATATCGGAAGAGCAGAGTTAGGAGCAGAAAATTACAACACATTTTTAAGATTTAGGGGAAATGAAGGGGTAGGTATTGGCATATTTCCCACTCCAGGAAGTAATGCTTTGCAAGTTACTGCTGCTGTAAAAGCGGAAATGGCAGAGTTGGCTGAGGATTTTCCACCAGGAATGGAGTATCAAGTAGCCTTTGACACTACTGCGTTTGTGGAAGAATCTCTTTCGGAAGTTATCAAAACGCTGTTGTTATCTATCGGTTTAGTTGTTCTGGTAATCTTTATTTTCTTACAAGATTGGCGGACAACTATTGTGCCAGTTATTACGATTCCTTTGGCGTTAATTGGTACTTTTGGCTTTATCAAAATTTTTGGATTTTCAATTAATACTTTAACTTTATTTGGTTTAACCCTAGCGACAGGGATGGTAGTTGATGACGCGATTGTGGTGGTAGAAGATATTTCTCGCTTGATTAATCAAAAAGAAATGTCACCACAACAAGCTGCTTCTGCTGCGATGCGAGAGCTAACAGGAGCAGTAATTGCAACTTCTTTAGTATTAATGGCGGTGTTTGTTCCGGTAGCATTTTTCCCAGGTTCTACTGGTAAGATTTACCGTCAATTTGCCTTGACAATTGCCTTTGCTGTCGCGATTTCTACTTTTTTAGCGTTAACTTTGACTCCTGCCTTATCTGGATTATTACTGAGGATAAAACCTAGAAAAGGCGGTTCGATCAATAAAATTTTTGACGGTATTAATTGGTTTTTAGACTTGATACGGGATGGATACGAATGGATTTTGCAAGGTTTAACGCGTCTTAAATTTTTAGTGTTAGTAGTATTTGCGGCATTATTAGTAACTACGGGTTGGCTTTATACTATAGTTCCTCAAGCTTTTTTACCAGAAGAAGATCAAGGTTATTTTATTACAATTATTCAGGGACCGGAAGGGGTTTCACTCAACTACACTAGTAAAGCTATGCGAGAGGTTGAGCAAGAAATTCTCAAATTACCAGAGGTAGTGGGTACCTTCGCTGTTGGTGGTTTTGGTTTTAGCGGTAGCACTGCTAATAACGGCATCATTTTTACCACCTTAAAACCTTGGGGAGAAAGGAGAGGGAAAGGACAATCGTCTTTAGAAATTATTGATAGATTGAGAGGAAAGTTTTTTACAATTACCGACGCGAGAGTTTTCCCAGTAAATCCCCCAGCTATTCAAGGATTGGGTAGTTTTAGCGGCTTTCAATTTCAGTTACAAGATAGAAGAGGAAGCAGTAGTTTAGAAACCATGTTGGAAGTCATGGGAGAATTATTGGGAAGAGGTAATCAAAGAGAAGAAATCCAAGGTGTTTTTAGTACCTTTTCGGCGAATATGCCCCAATTATTGATTGAAGTCAATCGCAATCGAGCTAAAGCCTTGCAAGTAGATATCGACGATATTTTTAGTGCCTTACAGACTTATTTAGGTTCGCGATATGTCAACGACTTTAATTTACAACAGCGTACTTATCGCGTTTACGTGCAAGCAGACGCTCAATATCGCTCCAATCCTGAAGATATCGGTAAGTTATATGTTCGCTCTCAAAATAATCAAATGATTCCTCTGAGTAACTTGGTGAAAGTGACTTCAACCACAGGGGCGCAAACTATTAACCATTACAACCTGTATCGTTCAATTCAAATCAATGGGCAAACAGCACCCGGATATAGCTCTGGACAAGCTTTAGAGGCAATGGAAGAAGTTGCTGCGGAAGTTTTACCGAGAAGTTTTGGTTACGAATGGGCGGGAATTTCAGCAGAAGAAAAAGAATCAGGGGGACAAGCACCGTTAATTTTTGGTTTAGGACTTGTTTTTGTATTCTTAGTATTAGCAGCGCAATACGAAAATTATATTGACCCATTAATTATTATGCTTTCAGTTCCTCTAGCTATTTTAGGGGCGCTATCGGCGCAGTATTTAAGGGGTTTAGAAAATGACATATTTTGTCAAGTTGGTTTGGTAATGTTGATTGGTTTAGCTTCTAAAAATGCCATTTTGATTGTAGAATTTGCCAATCAATTAAGAGAAGAAGGACTTTCCATTACAAAAGCAGCAGTACGTGCAGCACAGGAACGTTTGCGACCAATTTTGATGACAGCTTTATCTACTTTATTAGGTATTTTTCCTTTATTAATAGCTGCCGGTGCTGGTGCTGGTAGCCGTCAATCTTTAGGTACTGCTGTCTTTGGAGGAATGTTTATCGCCACATTTTTAAGTTTGTTCGTGGTACCTATTTTGTATATTGTAATTGTGTCTTTACGAGAGCAATTCATGCCTTCTCAGAAACAGGAGAAAAGATTGGAAACTGTAGAAGAGAATGGTAAAGTTCCTGTTGGTCGTAAATAGAATTTGGCAGAGGGGGTAAAAGGGGTAGAAGGCTTAGATAATTTCTTAACTGCTAACTCTTACTTTTCACTGTTCGCTGTTCATTGTGTCTTCTGGGAAAACACATTACTACCTTGTGTTATGAGATTGTTTTTTATCGTATTTTTGATGATAATGTAAGTAATATTACTATCTGCGAATAAATAAAAAATACTTATTCATCGCTTTCTATTCCCAGATTTCTATACTACTTTCTTTCATCATATTGATTTTTGTAGTATTTTTGATTACAATAGAATTAATACTACTGTTTGCAAGTATTAAGTATTACGTTTAACCTGTTTTCTATTCCCAGATTTCTATATTTAATTAAATTATTTGTAGGGTGAAATCCTCTATACTTAGCAACTACAAGCTCTACAGGTTATAGTGCAGTTGTTAGTCACAAAATTATTACACCAGTGTTTCCCCTATACGACGAAAACCCGACGCGAATCACACCTTATGTTACCTACGGTTTGATTGGCATTAATGTTTTAGTATTTCTTCACCAATTGTCTTTGTCAGATGCACAATTAAATCAGTTTTTCCAATTGTATGCAGTAGTACCGAGACAATTAAGTGTTAGCTTTGCCGGCGGAGTAATCAATCAGCCAGTACCGGAATGGATAACTTTATTTACGTCACAATTTTTACACGGTAGTTGGTGGCACCTGATTTCTAATATGGTGTTTCTCTGGGTTTTTGGCAACAATATTGAAGATCGTTTGGGTCATTTTAAATATACAGTATTTTACTTGGCTTGTGGCGCTTTAGCTGCATTATGTCAGTGGTTCATTGGTATGGAGTCGGTGATTCCTTCTTTAGGTGCTTCTGGTGCGATTTCTGGAATTTTAGGTGCTTACCTTATTTGCTTCCCTCAAGCTTTAGTTAGAACTTTGATTTTTCTAGGTTTTTTTATACTTACCCCTAAAGTTCCAGCATGGGTACTTATAGGGATTTACATTGTCCAGAATGTCATATCCGGTGTTGCCGACTTGCAAAGAGCAGCTAATATGGCTATGGAAACAGGTGGAGTTGCTTATTGGGCGCACATTGGCGGATTTGTATTTGGATTAATCTTAGGTCCCTTGCTTGGTCTATTTAACGAGGAATAAAGTCCAAGGAAAGGTTAAAGGTTAAATAAATCTTAACTCCTAACTCCTTCAATTCCGATGCACTCCTGTGGAATATTCTTCTGGATCTAAAATTTCTGAGTCTTCTTCAATTGGTGAAATTGGCTCTTCAAAAGTTATATCTATATCAGCAGCGTTGACAACTGCTCCTAAAAGCCCCATTTCAGATTCCATTAATTCATCAACGGCTTCACCCAATATATTTTCTTGGGTGTAATTAGGGCGAGTTACCATAACCATACCATCGCTATAAGGATGAATTAATAAAGCATCGTTTGATAAACCCAAGGGTGTTGTATCTAAAATGACTAAATCGAATCGCTCCCTTGCATCTTCCATTAGCCGCCTTAATTCACTTGATTCTATTACTGCGGCTGATTGTCGTAAAGGTCCCGGACTCGGTACTATGTATAAATTTTCAACATCTGGAACAAGGCGGATGCATTCGCTGTTGGCATAATAGCGCAGGGGTTCAAGGCTTGCATCAGGATTGAGATTAACCTTTAACGATTCACAACGAGATGGCGATCGCAAATCTGTTTCGATAATCAAGGTTCGTTTCCCGGCGCGGGCGGAGGCTATGCCTAAGTTATAAGCACTTGTGGTTTTCCCCTCTTTACTGCCCGTACTAGTAATCAATATTACTTTTAATTTTTTACCGCCAATGCGACGTAGGTTAGAACGGAATTTTTCTAACAACTCCATGTAGGGAGAATCGGCAGAAAGTACCACTGGAACAAGTTCTTTATTACTGTCTTCTACGGGCATTATAGGCAACTCCGAAAGTACCAAAACTTCTCGTTGTTTGAGACTGCTGCCAATATCTTCTTTGGTTTTGAAAGTACCTTCGAGAGAACCTAACAAGAATATTACACCGCTACCAATTAACAGCCCCAAGAATCCACCTATACCTAAAGTTACAGGTATGTTTTGAGCTGATACTTCTTGGGGTATAACTATTGGTGGTTGAGTAATAGCCAAAGTACTTACAGTTTCTGCTTCTGCAGTTTTGGCATCGGCTAATTTTGATTGCATCTGGTCGTAGACTGCTTTTTTTAAGCCTACCTGCTGTACTAAGCGCGAACGCTCTAGTTGCTTATTTGGTATGAGAGCGTAATCCCGCTGCAATCGAGTTTGTTCTTGCACCAAATCAATTAATTGTGTTTGCAAAGTTTCTCGTTGGGTTTGTAAAGCGACTAATTGATTTGCTAGCTGCTGTCGTGCAGGATCTAAATTACTTTGGGCACGAACACCCAAGACGTTGGGAAGAGGAGCAGCCGTGCCACCTCCACCAATTACTTCAGCCGCACGCTCTTGCAGTAGGCGTTCATGAGCGTCTTTTTGACGCTGCAACTGAATCATGGTTGGATGAGTAGGACGAAGGTCTTTTCTAAGAAGCTCCATCTGGGATTCAACTTGATAAATTTCGCTTCGTAAATTGGCAATAATTGGATCGGCGCTCAAAGCAGAAGAAGTATATGCTTGTTGAGGATTTAGCCCTAACCTTTCTTGCAAACTACGAATCTGGGTATCAATACCAGAAATAATTAATTTGCTTTGTCTTTGTTGATTTTGACTATTGGTAATAGCAGCGAGCAAACTGCCATTTTCTGCAGCAAGAATTGCCGTGCGTTCTATCTTATCGTATTGTTCAAGCTTCTGTTCGGCCTCTCGTAATTCTTTGCTAACATCGGGTAATCTTTCTTCAATTTTGTCAATAATAGCTTTTAATCGCCCAGTGTTTATATCGCCGCTTAATTGTACCATTGCTTGCATTAAAGCAAACACTGTTTGTTGCGCTCTTTTACCATCTGTATCTTGATATTGAATAGTAATAGCGCCACTTGCCTGACCATCTGCACTAATTTCGGGCACCTTTACAGAAACATTTTTACCAATTTTGTTTGGTTTGACATTAACTTTTTCTGCTACGGCTTCAATTACTTTGTCTTGTAATAAAACCTCTTTCGATAGTGCTAAACCTTTTTGCCGAATTTCACTACCAGTCGCAGAAAAACTAACTGGCGGACTAGTATAGGCTAAGGCACCATTGGCAATAAATTTGCGTGGTGGTTCTGGTTGTACGGCTAATATAGTTGAACCCGCAACAACTAAACCAAAGCTGGCTAATCCTATCCATTTGTATTTATCGAAAGCAATCAGATAGCGCTTAACAATTGGTGGAGTCATGGCAAAGATCGATACAAACAGAATTGGCAACGGAGGCGAGCTATAGCACTTAGAAATAATAAAATGCCCTGCCGTCGCAGTTGTACAAAATGGGGTCTCTCAAAAATCTTTATTTTTACAAGCATATATGTGAAATGGCAGGGTATTTTATCTTGTGCATATCTAAAAACTGAAGGTTTCAAAAAAGTTAACAAAAGACTGAATATCAAAGAAAGGTCTAGTAACATTTGAAAGAACGTTAGTAATTTTACCAATCAGATTGCGACCAACAACAATAACATCGTTGTCTTGCAACGGCACGTTTTGAGAGGCATCTCCTCTAAGTAGGTTCCTTGCGTTTAGTTTCTGGGTAATTGCTCTACCTTGTTCGGGATCGAAGCGTATTAATGCAACTTCTCTCAAATTAGAGCGAGGAATACTTATACTTCCCAAAGCATCAATAAAATTACTACCATTTGGTAAATTTTGGGTAATTATTCCCCCATTCGCATAGTTTAATATACGAACTCGAATTACAGGCTGTGCTAAAGATGACCGTGCAACTACATTACGGTCATAACCGTCATCTGTACCAATTTCACGACGTGGAATAATTATCGAATCACCATCTTGCAAGCGTAATGAGGCAAAAGTGCCGCCATTCAGCAAGGGAGTATACAAGTCAATATTTTGCGAGATTACTGAACCATCGACGAGCTTACGACGTACTTGGACTTGTCGTAAATCCGCCATTTGAGTTGAACCTCCAGCTGTCCGCAGGGCATCAAGAACGCCAGAGTTTAGGGAACTAGCAGGATAAACTCCCGGCCTAGTTATTTCTCCGGCAATATTTACTTGAATTGGTCGTGGCGTTGTCAAGGAAATTGTTACCACCGGATCTACTTGAATGGTTGCTAAACTTAAACGAATTTTTTCCTGTGCTTCTTCTAAAGTTAAACCGATCAGGGAAATTTTTCCCAATCGCGGTATTGTTACCTTACCCTCGAAATCTAATTGTGCCTGAAAATTTAAAGGAGGACGTTGGGCAGCTAATAATAGAGTAACGTTTGGTTCTACTACATAACGATTCAAGCTAGCACGAATCTTAGCTCGTGCTTGTTCTAAAGTTAACCCTCTGAGCGATACAGTTCCGACTAAAGGAACTAAAACATTACCTTCTCGATTTATCGATGCTGCGAAGCCCAAATTTGGAAAACGCTGTACGATCGCCGTAATTGCATCTCCTGTTCCCAAACGATAAGGTCCCTTTTCTGGTGATTCCACAAGTATTCCGATGGTATCGCCCGTTCCTAGAAAATATCGAGTAAATTGAGGTGAAATCTCTCCATCGTCACTTAAAGGAGATGGAGCTAAAAACTCAGATTCGGGTGGAGGCGGAGTCAGTACTTCTGTGGTTTTCTTTTGTTGAAATATTTGTTCTTGAGATATTTGAGCAAAAATAGGTTGAGAAGCTGTTGCAATCAAAA
>JBCCSG010000327.1:0-8341 GCA_039200565.1 Cyanobacteria bacterium P01_D01_bin.50
AACTATGCTCATGTTGCCTGGGTTTATAACCGCACTGGAAAACCTTGTCGAGTGTGCAGCCATCCAATTGAGCGGATTAAATTAGCTGGAAGATCCAGTCATTTTTGCCCGCAGTGTCAGCAGATGGGGTGATGAGGAGATGGTAAGCCACTGCGTTGGGCGGGTTCCCCGACAGTCAGGCAAGTGGCGCAACCCGAAGGGGGAGATGGGGTGATGGGGAGATGGTAAGCCACTGCGTTGGGCGGGTTCCCCGACTTGTAGCAAGTGGCGCAACCCGAAGGGGGAGATGGGGTGATGAGGAGATGGGGAGATGGTAAGCCACTGCGTTGGGCGGGTTCCCCGACTTGTAGCAAGTGGCGCAACCCGAAGGGGGAGATGGGGAGTTAGAAGTTATGAATTTATTTATTTATCACAACTATTAACCTTTAAGCTTTAACCTTTAATGAAGGAGAGCTACAATCCGGAATACAAATAATTGACTTTATTAGAGAGGAAAATTTATGGCTGTAAAAAAAGGAACAATGGTCCGGGCTATTCGCGAAAAATTGGAAAATAGCTTAGAAGCACAAGCAAGTGATTCTCGTTTCCCTTCCTATATATTTGAAAGTGAAGGAGAAATTTTGGATCTCAAAGGTGATTATGCTCTGGTGAAGTTTGGAAAAGTGCCTACACCTAATATTTGGTTACGTATGGATCAGCTAGAAGAGTTTAAATAATTTTCATTCCAAAGCGGGTGATTCTACCACGGAGTTATTTGTGTCTGCTAGCTATCAAAACAGTTTGGGGAAGAGTGAGAGCCTGTGTGTTTTTAACCTTGAGATAGAACGTGATAGTATGTTGCAAATAAATGGGTTATGACCTCGCTGACGATCGCTTAATCTTGAATAAATGAAAATCTTAACGCACTTGGAGCTTAAACCGTCTTCCGTCAACGGATAATCAAGTGCGTGAATAAATTCAGGTTAACGAGTTATTTGAAACAAAAAAGTTTCCATATAATCAATAAAAAGTAGCCTCCAATGCTTTTTGAGTTGATACAGTAAGTTCAATTATTCCACCGATAATTAGTCGTCAAGGGCACCCATGAGAATTTTTTAGTTGATGTAATATGGCAATTTTCAGTTGAGTAGAATGCAGTTGAAACCCCTCTGTCTGCACTCTCCTCCTTGGTGTAAGAGACTTTGAACTCAAACTCATATCCGAGTTTTTTACTTGCGCGTTGAGTGAAAAAGCTTATATTCGACTAGAAAATTTAAAACTATAACCTCGGTGGATTTAAATATATAGAAAAAGGCGAGACTTAATGATTAAGTCTCGCCTTTTTTGTAGACAAAAATACTGTTTAAACAAAATTTAAATAAAATATCTGAGAAAATTCCCTGATGTTTTTTATAATACCCTGAAAACACTTAGTACTAGATTATTCTAGATAGTGAAGTAAAATTATTAACCCTCAATGGTATTAAGAAAAACTCGTTTGCAGAGTAAGAAAACTCAGTCTAAAAGTTCTACTACTAAAGCTAAAGCTCAAAGTACTGCCGCAAAATCAAAAATAAAAAGTAGTACAAAAAAAGAAAATCCTGAAAGATTAACAGTAAAAGAGAAAGTTTCAAGTAGTACTCCAGAAACTGAAGTGAAAAATACAACTAAAAAAGCAGCTAGTAAAACAAAATCAGCTAGCACCACCGCAGGAAAAGCTAAAGTTACAACTAAGAAAGTAGCTAGCAAAACCAAACTTGCTAGCAGCAAAGTAGAGAAGGCGAAATCTTCCACCAAGAAAGCAGAAAAAACTGCTAGCACTACTAAGAAAGTCGCTAGTAAAACTACATCTGCTGGCACTACTAAGAAAGTCGCTAGTAAAACTAAATCTGCTAGCACCACTAAGAAGTTAAAAGCGGAAGTACCTGCTGAAACTACTGCCAAGAAAGCAGTTAGCAAAGTTAAAGCTAAAACTTCCTCAGTAGCAAAAGCTAAAACCGCTACGAAAAAAGCTACTAGCAAAACCAAAGTTTCAACCAAGAAGACTCAAGATGAAACTCGTTTGCTTTTAGCTTTGTGGGATTTGGGAGGAATAAAAACTGAAATTCAGACAACAGAAGTAACTGCCAGCGTAAAACGCAAAAATGAGAAAGCTGGAGATTATCTTTTTGTTCTCAAAAAATTAGAGAAAGCAGGGGCACTTAAAAGTACTCGCAAAAATAAAGTTGACAGCGTCAAGCTAACCGATAAAGGTTTGGAGATGCTCAACGAGGGACTAAAAACTCTTAATTTCCAATTTTACGGAAAGCAAGTTGGAAGTAAAGTTGCAAGTAAATTTGTTGGTGGATTGCTCAAATGGATACAACAAATGGATGGCGTAAAAATTTCTTCCACAGTAAAAACGAAGTAATCCTAAATTGCATCCTAGTGCTCAGATGGTAGCTATGTCGTCAGAGTGCGATTTATCAAGGGTGGCTAGGGTTAGATAAGAGTTGAGAGCCAAGACTATAGGTTTCGATAAGGCGACGAAAATAGTCAATGAATAAGAGTGTGACGACAAAGTAAAAGTCCGAAAATAATTGAGGCTAGATAGATATCACAGCTTGCTTCTCACAGATATAATGACTCGGCAAATTTTTAGTTATTAATTGCAATGGAATTAGTGGTTTGTGCCATTGGTATTGAGTGCATCTAAACCTCTATCCAGGGTGATTCGATTATTATCTACCGTGCTATTTTAAATCATAAAGAAACGCAGATTACCGCAATTTAATGCAATCTATATAGATTGCATAATCATTGTGAAATAATACTTCACTCAGGCGGATTTGGGTGCATTTTCGCCTTGTATTGTTGTACTTGAGGGTGTATCAGTTTGATTCTGTATTATGACTAGTTTTCTAAGGATTGAATCAAAACTAAATGATATTGATTTTTACCTTGTTTACATTTTTATACTGAAATTCTTGGCAGTTTATTTATACTTTTTGATAAAAGGCATTAAATATATTTAAGTATTTTAGGGCAGTAGAACACTTTTAATCCACAATTAAGTGTAAAATGTAACGCTAGTGATAAATTTAGGTATAAAAAGAATGGCTGACTCAAATAAAACTCGTTTGTTGCTGGCTTTGTGGGCATTAGGAGGAGCAAAGCAGGAAGTCAAGAAAGGCAAACTTACCAAGCGAATTGTACCTAAAGGTAAAAAGATAGCAGATTATCAAGAACTTTTCGATCAGCTCAAGGAAGAAAATGCGATCGCAGTTTCTAAAAAAGGATTTTCTTTGGTATCTCCAAAAGGTTTAGAAATTTTGAGTGAAGGTTTGAAAAGTCCTGATTTTGCATTTAAAGGGACAATTGTGGGAACTTGGGTAGCGAATGCTTTGCTTGAGTGGATTAAAGAGATTGATAGTAATGCTAATGGAGAAAGAGCGCTGCAAAATCAGGAAGTAGAGAATGATAAATCTTTGAGTGGAGATATCGCTTCTTATGAAAAGTTTAAGGAAATTACGTTGGAAGTTTATGAGAAGTTGAATCGAGACGAAAAACTGAATAATCTTGTGCCAGTTTATCAGATTCGGAGGCAAATTGGCTCGCGCGTTAACCGCGAGTATTTCGATTCATGGCTGCTAGAAATGCAAGCTAACGATATTTTGCAACTACAAGGTGGCAGTCTACCAGATAACGATCCAACGAAAATAAAAGACTCTATCGAAACTGAATTAAGTGGATTACGCTGCTATGCCAAGCTTATAGATTCATAAACCTGCTTCACGTAAATTGTTTCAATCCTAGCCAATCGCTTGTACTTAATTGATCCTAAACCAATGCTTAGCGACGAACTCATTAATGCTATTGAAAACCATAATCCATTTGAAGGACGTTTGGTAGTAAAAAGCCGCGATATTTGGGGAACGGGTTTTCCTGACGTTCCCAGTTTAAATGCTCATGCCTCTGATGCAGTTTATAATGCTATCGAGAAAGTTCGTAGCGGGCAACGACAAGTAGTTGGTATTACTATCACCGCTGAAAAAGGTTTAGGTAAAAGTCATCTCATCAGTAGAATTCGTCACCGGCTCCAGGCTGATGGAAGTGCTTTGTTTGTTTATATGAGTCAGGTTGGAGACTTAAATGGAATTAAAGCCGAATTTTTACGTAAATTAGCTAATAGTCTCAAAGAAATTGGTAGCCAAGGTGTGAGTCAGTGGCAAGAATTGGCGACTGCTTTGATCAATGAAGCATATAACCAAAACCAAAGTTACACTCCCGAACAAATGGTTAGCCAATTTTCCGAGCTGTTAACAAAAAATCCTAAAGTAGTTGATAGTTTTAGTGATAAAATACTCGAAATAAAGTCCGATATTGATAACCCGGATATCATAACTGCAATATTATGGACACTTTCTTCTTCACCTCGCGATCGACTTAATGCAATCAAATGGCTTGCTGGTGGAGAATTACCCCAGTCAAGAGCAGATTCAATGGGTTTATCAAACCCTAGTAAAGAGGATAAAGAAGCTGAAGCATTTAATACAGTTCGTCAAATTCTCGACTTAATTAGCGATTACAAACCAATCGTAATTTGTTTTGATGAATTGGACGTTGAAGAACTTAATGATGCAGGATTTCGTAAATCACAAGTTATTGCAAGTTTAGGTAAAGACTTATATAACAGCATTAAACGTGGTGTTTTACTAACAGCAATGTATCCTGATACCTGGAAATATGAAGTGGTTGAAGGTTTATCTTATGCTGAAGCTGTTGTAGATAGAATTGGTGAAATAATTTTAGAGTTAAACTATCTGAATTCTAATAATGTAATTACTTTAGTTTCTCAATGGTTAATAGATTTTTACGATCGACGGGAACTCACAGCACAAATTCCCAATCCACTATTTCCATTTGAAGAAGAAAAACTCAGAGAATTGGGTAAGGAAAAACCAACTGTGAGAGGAGTTTTAAAGTGGTGTGCAAAAAATTGGAAAATTCCAGATAAATCTCGAGAAATAACGCCACCTCCGCCACCAAAGCATCCTGTAGAATCTGCTTACAATAAGGAACTAACAGCCCTCGATAGCAATGTAGAAGATTATATAGAGGACAACACTTTACTTATTAAGTCTCTACGATTTAACTTTGAAAGATTAATTGGAGAAACCTTAGAAGGAGTAGAAATAGAACAAATAGCCGATCTTAAAGCTGCTAAAAAGGATAAAGACTACATCCAATTCAAAATTATCGGTAAGGAGGATGGAAAAACAGTAAAAATCGGAGTCGCTCTCCTGGAAGGATTTACTGGTAATTCTCTCCTCGCTGGATTAAGACGTTTAATTAATTACAAAAAATTCGATCTGACTCGTGGTTGCCTAGTTCGCTCTAAAAAAGTAAGTCGTGGAACTAAAACCGAAGAGTGTTTAAATAAACTTTTGTCTCCAGCATTAGGTGGTGAATGGGTTTTATTAAAATCTGAAGAGATAAAGCCTCTGTTAGCGATTCATTCTGTCATGAACAGTCGTGAAGATTATGAATTAAGTGAAAAGGAAATCACTGATTTTATCGTTGAAAAGCGAATAGCTATAGACAATTATTTAATTCGTGAAATTCTTAGCGATCCATCTGGTGAAATTCCCTCTGAAGCTGTTGACGAAGATAGCTAAAAATATCAGAACAATTTGCTAAAAGTAATCCTATAGTATGCATTATGATAGTTGCTTTTTTTGAGGAATAATGACTAATGATATTGTGATTTTTAAAGCTCTACGTTTACCCGCGCCAGATATTGAAGCTTTGTTGCAAGGAAGATCGATCTTAGCAATATCTAATCAGTTTATCAATCGAGATAAATTTGCTCTGTACTCGACTGATATTTTAATGAATCCACTTCCAGTTGAGCAGTATTATCATCCAAATTTTGTACATATTGCTCAAAGGAGTCTTAGGGAATCAGTTACTCACAGCTTAACAATTAAAACCTGGGCAAAGTGTGAATGGTGTCACGATATTAATCCTGAGACTATAGCTACTTTATCAAAACTGACCATTTGGACAAAATCAGCTTTAGAAGAAACATTAGCGCTGAGAAAAAATATCTTTTTTCTATACCTGAGAGTTTATCATTTATCTAAACCAATTCAAATTATAGTAAAAGAGAATAATCAATTTATTCCTTTACCCAAGCGTGTAACTGTTGACGATACAAACCCAGTATTAACTGATAACATCTTCAAAATTCGCAAGCGCCAGTTAGAAAAGCTTGAACCTCCACAGCATCCAGAATTGGAAAGATTATTAGATGTTGTCTCACCTCAAACAATTAATAATCCAAGAGCAAAGCAATTAGAACAAGATATCCATAAATTTTTAGGTTGGAGCAATTCAAAAACAATAAAATGTCTGGATTCAGACTTAGCTTGGACAAAGGAAATTGCCGCATTAGGAAACCGTAGTAAGCAAGAAGATAGTGGCAAAAGTAATTATCAAGCAGGGACAGATTTTGAAAATATAATTCGTCAGAGTTTAGAATTTTTAGGATTTACTGTTGATTATTTTCACAAGGGTGGTGCAGGTGGTGTAGATGTTTTTTGTTCTCATCCTTACCCCTTGGTTGGAGAGTGTAAAGCAGGTAAAAAAATTCCTAATAATACAGCAGTACAATTGTTAAATTTGGGAACACTCCGCTTACAAAGTCAAGAGTTATTTAAGCAAGCAACTAAATTAATTATTGGTCCTGGTGAACCAACAATACAACTTAAAGAAGCAGCAAAAGTACATGGTATGGCTATTATTAATCCAGAAACATTAGAAAAGCTGGTTGAATTACAAAACAAATATCGTAACTCTATAGATTTATTTAAGCTTAAAGACTTCTTAAAAGCTGGTCAATCTGATATAGAAATTGAAAAATACATAGTACAGGTTGAAGAAGAAATTAAATTGCGATCGCATCTTGTCGGGTTGGTTAAAAATTACTTGGAAAGTAGTGGTTTAAAAAACATTGGAGTGGATGCATTACATGGTGCTTATTTTGGTTCTAATCCACCACAACCGCTAAAAATAAAGGAAATGCAAGAAATATTAATCGAACTTTCTTCTCCTTTAACCGGTTATTTAGGAAGAATTAAAAGTACGGATGGAAAAAGTGATAAATTCTATTTTCTTCGTGATTTAACGACTGATACAAATTCTGTATGAGACTGCGCTTAATCGCTCTCACTCTGGAAGAGTGGGGCTACCACTACAAAGCCAACCTTCGTTGGCTAAAGAAGGGCGCATCTTTATAAAGAAATGGTATTAGAAGGCTAGAGCTACAATTACAAAGCCTACTTTTAAGATGGGTTAATTTAGACGTATATCGATATTTCAGCCTAGCTGTGTGGGCTTGCTTTAGATAAATTAAGTACAGCCTGATAAAGAATCAGTTACTGCTGAATATACTTAAACATCAAAAAAATTTCAATAAATTTATTTCAAATATTTCAGTATTTTTCCAAAAGCTAAATAAGTTTCATTAAAACTATACTGGTGCTGGTAAGTATAAACATTGATGTAGCACCAGAAAATACTGTTTTGAAAAATATAGAAACTCAGAATCGAATTCGCTTACTTTTAGCTTTATGGGATTTGGGAGGAGTTAACCAGGAGGTAAGAAAAGGTGAGCTTAACAAGCGAATTGTATCTAAAGGTAAGAAAATAGCAGACTATCAAGACACTTTTGAACAATTAGAAACAGAGCAAGCTATTTCCAAATCGAAAAAGGGCTATTCTCTGATATCACCTAGAGGTTTAGAGGTTTTGAGTGAGAGTTTAAACAGTGCTGAATTTCGCTTCAAGGGTAGCATGGTTTCAACTTGGATGGCGAATGCTTTACTCAAGTGGATTAGCGAAATGAATTGTCAAGTTAAGACAGTAAATAATAATTGCACCACAAATACAGTAAATATCGCCAACGAGGCTTTAACAGAAGACAGTATTGCTTCTTATGAAGAGTTTAAAAAAGTAGTTTTACAAGTTTACGAACAACTCAACAACGACTACAACCTAGATAATCTAGTACCAATTTACCGTATTAGGAGAAAAATTAGCGCAAGCGAAGCCATGCCGCAGGCTTATCGCATTTCTCGCAAACAGTTTAATGAATGGTTATTAGAAATGCAAGGAGAAGATATTTTTCAACTCGAAGGTGGAAGTGTTGAAGACAGCGCTCCAGACAAAATAGAAGATTCGATCGCAACTGAATTAGATGGATTACGTTGCTACGCTTCTCTTTTACAAAACTAATTTTTTATTCTCACTCGTTTTATTTTCACTCATTAATTTTTTCAAAAATATGATTGCTAATACATCTTCGATTGACGAATTAATT
>JBCCSG010000328.1:0-8303 GCA_039200565.1 Cyanobacteria bacterium P01_D01_bin.50
AGGACGAGGATTCAAATAATGATAATTTAGTTTTTATTCGTCTTTAAAAGACGAGGCTTTATACCATGTTTCGGGCTTATTCTTCTTACTTTTTACTTCTTACTTTTTACTTCTTACTTAAGCCCGAAGGGCTTCGGTAACTAGTTTGAGATATTGCCAGATTTATTGGCAAGCTGTGTTGAATTTACTTGGCTCAAACTCTAACCCTTCAGTTTTTGTGGGTGAAGCTTTTAATGAACAAGATATTATTCCTATTTTAACTAAAGCAAATGATAGAACAGGGTTGTATCATTTCTATTGTAATAAGTTGATTCTCTGTTATCTGTTTGGCGACTTAGAAGAAGCTATAATTGCTGCCAAAACCGCAAAACTTTATCAGGATTCACTAGCAGGTATGTTCATCATTCCTACCTGCTATTTCTATCAATCCCTAATTGTTCTAGAAAACTATACTAAACTAGCATCGCAACCTGATGATTATTTACAACAGATAGAAAGTAATCGTGTTGCATTAAAATCTTGGGGAAAAAGTTCTCCCTGCAATTATCAGCATAGGTTTGACTTGGTAGAGGCGGAATACTACCGTGTATTTGAGCAGCCTTATCAAGCGATGGAATATTACGATCGCGCCATAGCCGGAGCCAAAGCCAACGACTTCATCCATGAAGTTGCCCTGGGCAACGAACTAGCAGCGAAATTCTACCTAAATTGGGGTAAAGAAACAGTTGCAAGCGGCTACATGCTTCAAGCCTACTATTGCTATGCCAAATGGGGAAGCTCAGCCAAAACCGACGATTTAGAAAAACGCTACCCCCAGCTACTCCAACCCATCCTACAACAACGACAACTTAACATTAATCGCGATGAAACTATCGCTGGTATAACTCGGATGGTAACTTTGGAGTCTACTCACACTTCGAGTACAGCTATCACAAGTGTTTCGGATCTTCTTGATTTTACCTCCGTCCTCAAAGCTGCTCAAGCAATTTCGGGCAGTATCGAATTAGATCGATTAATTACTAATTTAACCAAAATTATCTTAGAAAATTCTGGCGCAAAAAAATCTGTCTTAATCCTTCCCAAAAAAAATACTTGGTTCGTGAAAGTAGTTACTTTTATTAGTTATAAGAATAAACCAGAAGGTGAAATTCAAAGTTTTATATCGGACGAATTAGTTGACACAAGTAAATATATACCCATAAAAATCATTAATTATGTCAAAAATACCCTTAATACTGTTGTCATAGATAATTGTCAAATAGAGATTCCAGGGTTAATTGGGGAATATATGCTCAAACATCAGCCAAAAAGTGTATTATGCAAGCCAATTGTTAACCAAGGGCATTTAGTTGCTGTTTTATATCTAGAAAATCAAATCACTTCTGGAGTATTTACTTTAGACAACTTGCAAGTTATTAACTTACTTTCCTCTCAAGCTGCAATCTCCCTAGAAAATGCCAGACTTTATCAACAAGCCCAACAAGCATTAAAAGATTTACAACAGGCACAATTACAAATAGTCCAAAGCGAGAAAATGTCTGCATTGGGTAATTTAGTTGCAGGGGTAGCCCATGAAATGAACAATCCTTTGGGATTTATTGCCAATACTCTCAAACAAGCCAAACCGATTTTTACCGATATCACTTCACATTTGCAACTATATCAAGAAAGTTTTCCCAAAAAAAGCGAAGAAATTCTCGATCATGAAGAGGAAATCTACTTAGATTATACCTTAGAAGACTTTCCCAAGATGATTGATGCAATGGTAATAGCATCTGACAGATTGAAAAATATTAGCACCAGTTTAAGAACTTTCTCCCGCGCAGATAAAGATTATAAAGTATCATTTAACATTCATCATGGCTTAGATAGCACTATTTTAATTCTTAAACATCGCCTCAAAGCCAACAAACAACGCCCACAAATTGAAGTAGTAAAAGAATACGGTAATTTGCCTAGCATTGAATGTTTTCCAGGACAATTAAATCAAGTATTTATGAATATTTTGGCGAATGCCATTGATGCTTTAGATGAATCTAATACAGGACGGAATTTTGATGATATTCAGACAAACCCCAATAAAATTATAGTTAAAACCTTAGTGGAAAATAACCAAGTAAAAATATCAATTGCTGATAATGGTAAAGGAATGAGCGAAGATGTGAAACAGAAAATTTTTGACCATTTATTTACTACAAAAGACGTGGGTAAAGGTACTGGTTTAGGACTAGCTATAGCAAAACAAATTATTGTCGAAAAACATGGAGGTTCCATTGAGGTTGATTCTGCTCCAAACCAAGGAACTGAGTTTACAATTTGCTTAAGTGTTAATTGTTAGTAATATTGCTCCCTCCCAGATTGAATACCGCAGCCGACTTTATTTAAGCCCAGATTCCGCACCCTACCTGGTAAGCTGTTGTGCATTTTTAATGCACAACAGCAAGTCAAAAGTCAAAAGTCAAAAGTCAAAAGTAAAGATAGTTTGAGGCCTCATTATCAAATAGAATAATATACAATTTAGATGCGTAGCAGCTTACAAGTTCATAAGTACTAATCGATACAAACGGAAACTATCTTATATCTAAGGATAGAGTTCCGAATAACAATAAAAGCAAGGATATCGAATTTACTAGTAAACAGCAGAAAAGGGGAGCTATAAGGCGAATTTTTGATTTTGACTGCGGATTCATCCCTATAATCTCTTTTATTAATACAAAGGTCAAGTATTTTTATCCTTTAATAAATACAAATTATTCAATTTATACCTGATATTTCCATCATTCGGATGAAGACATTCTAATCAATTTGAGTGACAATATAAACAGTTGATTAAAGAGAATATATTGCAATTATTGAAGATGTAAAAATACTTTTTAACTGTCTGAAAAAGATAATTTATAAGGCTTTATTGCAGTTGAGAAGTCAACAATAGTTGCTTAGTGAGGAATTAAAGTATGAATATTAAAAAGATCGTGGCTGCCATAGCGTTAACCACAATGTTTTATAGCGCTCCTGCGAGAGCCGAAAAGCCTGTATCTACAAAAATATTACGATTAACTCTAACTAGAGAGTGTTACGGCTGCGATTTAAGAGGTGCTAATTTAAGAGGCGCTCATCTGATTGGTGTTGACTTAAGAAATGCCAATTTAACAGGTGCAAATCTTGAAGAAGCGAATTTAGAAGGTGCCGATTTAACAGGTGCCAATTTAGAAGATGCGAATTTATCTGGTGCTTTTATTAATAGCACCACATTGAATGAAGCTAACTTGACAAATGCTAATTTGAGCGATTCTCAACTATATAGCGCTCAGATGGAAGATGCTACATTAATTGGTGCAGATTTAAGTGGTGCAGATGTATTCAATACCTCAGTGGGTATTGGTGGAGAATTCCCAGAATAAAGCTTTAAATTATTACGAATAATATTGGGGGTAGAGTTGAATTAGTCGCTGCAAGAATTCGATTATAGGGGCTAAGAAGGCTCTACCTATTTTGCTGAAAAAAATAAATTACATTATAGAGACGTGTTGTCAACACGTCTCTAATATTTTTTAATGTTGATTTATTCTCCCGTAATTGATAAATCTTTAACCCAAATTCGGGGGCAAACTCCTCCGGGAGTTAATTCTTCTTCTTTCTCTACAAAAACAATTGATTTAAGAAGTTCGAGAAAATCTCCAGCTATTGTTGCTGAATCAATGCTGGTTTTTTCTCCTTTATTTACTAACCAGCCATCAAATGGTAGAGAAAAGGAGCCTTGTAAAGATTTAACCCCTGCATGAAGTGCTTGTAAATCATCAATCAGAACTACATTTTCAGCAGTGTCTAAACTCAATTGTTGTTCGGGTGCTGCACTGGCAAAAACGTGATAAAAGTTAGGACTGATGGTAACTTTTGCGCCAATATTCGCATTACCTGTGGGTTTAGCATTCATGCGTTTTGCAGTACCCGCACTATGAAGAAAGTTTTTCAACACTCCGTTTTCAATCAGCGATACTCGACGAGTAGGAGTTCCTTCTCCATCAAAAGTTTCTGCGCCAATATTCGCCGGATGTAATGCATCATCGTATAGCGAAAGTAAGGGAGAAGCAATTTCCTTCCCCAAATCATCGGGAGTGGATAAACTCTGCTTATCAAGAATACTTTGAGCGTTAAACAAATTTGAAAAAGCACCCAGCAAACTTAAAAAAGCATCTGGAGAGAAAACAACCGTATATTTACCAGTCGGAATTTTCTGGTAATTTAAGTGACTGATAGTTTTCTCTGTAGTTTCTTGAATGCAGCCATTAATATCTAAATCCTTAACACCATGGCTAATTCTAAAAGCGCCAGCACTGCGGGGTTTTCTACCTTCTTCCTCGGTTTTACTGTAGAGAAAAATCGATGCGAATGAGTGGGATTCGGCTCTCATTGCCCCATCGCTGTTCAAATAAAACCTGTCAATATCTCTTTGCGATAAAGAGTTATAAGGTACTCCCTTAATAGCTTCATGAGATTCGAGTACTTCTTTTTCTGCTGCTAGCAGACTATCTATCAAGGATGAAACGGGTGCTTGAGTTACTGTGTCGTGAGATGTTCCGTTGTTTATCTCGGCTTTAGACTCTGGGCTAAAATCAGGTACATTTTCTTTAACCCCAAATGAACTCGCTTCAAATGCGGTTTTCAAAGCCAACTCTAGTCCTTTGGGATCTATATCCGTAGTACTAGTGACACCCATTGTATTATGTTGATTCCATACTCGGACGGTGACACCAGAAAGATTAGTCGCTTTTACTTGCTTTGGCTCACCTCTATCTACTTGAACGCTGGTTGAATCTACTGAAGAACCATAAATGTCAAATTTTTCGATCCCAAGTTTTTCAGCACTTTCTTTAGCTGAAGTTGCAATTTCTTTTATGTTAGGCATAGTCAATTTTGGATAAAAGGATTTCACATAGGGAGATAAACGATTTGAAATCTATAATTATAAATGAAATTGATTAATTTGGATTGTTAACTTTTAGTTGGGTAAACTATTCGCATTACCCAACCTTGCTTTTATGTAGCCAACCCAAAATTAGGACACGTGCTATAAGGGTGCGGATTATTCCACAAAGCAGTGTCCTTAAAATCTACAATCGAAAACTCCCTAGCGTCCGCCAACAGTAATTGAATCCACTTTGATATGTGGCTGCCCTACAGTAGTGTAGATGCTACCACTAACCGAGCCGCAGAAACCCGGGGCTAAAGATAAGTCTTGGGAACACATGGAAATTTTATTCATAATTTCCTGGGCTTCACCTATAAGAATAGCTCCTTTTAAAGGTTTAGTCATCTTGCCGTTTTCAATCAAGTAGGCTTCCTCTACACCAAAATTGAATTCACCAGTAGCGCCAACGCTACCACCACCCATTTTTTTACAGTAAATACCTTTATCAATAGAAGCGAACAAGTCATCTATTGAGTGTTCGCCAGTTGCAATGTAAGTATTGCGCATCCGACTAGCCGCAGCGTAGGTAAAATTCTGCCTTCTGCCACTACCTGTTCTAGGATGTCCAGTACGTGTTGAACCGGCTCTATCTGCTAAGAAGTTTTTGAGAATTCCTTTTTCAATTAATAAGGTTCTTTGGGCTGGCATACCTTCATCGTCCATATCAATGGTGCCAAAGGCATTATCGGTACGTCCTTCGTCCCAAGCAGTTAAAGCTTCATGGGCAATTTTTTCGCCTTTCTTATCAGCAAAAGGAGAAGTATTGCGTTCAATTTGAGTGGTTTCAAGTAAATGTCCACAAGCTTCGTGAAAGATTACTCCTCCAAAATGATTCGCCATAATAATCGGATAATTACCCGATTCTACATAGTCAGCGTAAAGCATTTTTCCGGCAGATTCACCAATTTTTTCTGCCGCTTGTGAAAAATCCCAAGTTTTGAGAAAATTAGGATCGCTGGTATTACCGCCACGTTCGCCTATAGAACTACGATGGGCACCATCTGCACATAATACATTTAATGCTACCGACTGAGTCAGCCGAATATCCCGGGCAAAAGTTCCATCGCTGGCGGCTACTAAAACTTCTTGCCAATCGCGGAAATAGGAAGCACGACGAGATTGGATATGGATAGCTGTTTTCTTGAGCTCGGCAGTACTATCAAGCAACACTCCTCCCATTTCCCGCATTGAAGTACACAAAGGTAGCCATGCGTCTTTGCCTCTCTTAGCAGCGTAGTCTCTAAGTAATTCCAGATTAATTTCTGGGATAAAAGCGTTAGGAGCTGGTAATTGTAACCCGACAATCGCCAATGCTTTTTCCAAAGCTAATTTTAAACCCGTAAAGGAAATATCATTTGTGCTAACGTAGCAATCAGCTTTACCGCGAAATACTCTCACCCCTGCACCCGTGGAAAGACGGGGCGTAATGCTAGTAATAGTGTCTTCTTCAGCAAGGCAGCTAATATAATTTACACGCTCTAAATAGAATTCGATAAAATCAGCGCCTGCAGCACGCCCCAAACCTAGTAGAGTCGATAATGGTGCTGCCCAAGTTTCATCAAATTGCTCATTTGTAGAAGAGTATTGCAGATTGGGGAGTTGTTTGGAAAGAAGCAGAGTACTTGTTTGCATGAGTTACCTTTTAATTGAGGAGCGTTATCTATAAGTTAGTTATTGCAGTTCTTATTATGAGAAGATACAACAAACCGTAAGGAACTGTGTATCATCTTAGCTAATATATATTACGTTGTTGGAGTTAAACAGCTCAAAGTGACAATGGGACAGTCCAAGAAAAAATATACAATTTGCTATTTAGTGCCAACTTGTAGTTTGTACTACTTCCTTACTGGTAAATTATATTTTGTTTATCTTAGTTGTAACTGATAAAACTACTTTACAATTGGGAGGGGTTGATGTTTAATTTTCGTAGTTTGCAACTTTTTGCTCCGCCCTCGCGTCTTTTTGTTATACGGTAGCTATTGACCCTGTTACTGTTATGATCATACCAGGCTAGCCACCAATATTCGATACTTTGTAGTAAAGATTTAAATTGCTGACGATAAAAAGTTTCTTCAAATAGCTGTAGTTGATAAATGGGAAATTCATCTCCGTTACCCGGGTTAAAGTAACTGCCTGATTCACAGTAATGTATCATCAAAATCTATAGTAAAAATCATTACTAATTATCTAATACTCTGTTTTTATCCGCCAAGGGGTGTAAGTCCCTAGGTGGGGATCGTAAATAAATTTTAACGGATAAAATGTCTGACTATTTTTCAATTGTTTAATATCTTTACCGTAAAATGAGGAATTATTTATGAATATGAGGAAAAAACTCTGCTTTCCTCTGTCTTGAACTTAGATAAAGCTGAGCCTAACTCCGCGATCGCATATGGGAGCAAAGCTTTAATATCGCACTTTTCTGTGTTAACAAACAATGATTCCGATACCAACCGCTTTCATATAATTGGCTTCTTGTTATTTTCACATTCCAAGGGTAACCAATTTCTAATTTTTGATTTCTAAGGAATTATTTCCACTAATCTGCCAATATATAATTAAGAAATATTTTCAATAATATATAAAACAATTTTTCTGCCTCTCTAACTTTAAAACGAAGGAAGAGCCGAAGTTGGCTGGAATATCTATGGGGATTTAAACCCCAATTCATTCACGCAGAGCCGTATCTTTCACCTTTGAGCAGTGGGGAATTAAACCCATATTTAGAGGTTAAAGTAATTATTCGACTATTAATCGTAAATTTGAATGATAAAATCAAAATGAAAATAATACAAAAAATGTCTCGTTTATCTGATAAAATATCGATTTTTACATTCCTTGAATTTTCATATCTAAATAACTAACAATAAATTGATAAATTGATTCCATGTGAAAGAATTATTTCCCGTTATTTGTTTTAAAAAAATAATTTCAGTATCGGATAAAGGTACTTCTCCTACACTCTGTAATACCAAACTAATCTCTTGTCGATCTATTAATCCATCTTCATTATTATCGATGGGAATGAAATAAGTCACAAACTCGTCATAGTTGGCGGTTAAGCGTTGATGTCGTAAAATTAATTCTCCAAATTCTTCAAAATCAATCTTTCCGCTTTTATCTATGTCAATACTGTCAAACAAATAGTTTATTTCAGCATCCGATAGAGAGTCATTGCGAATTTAGAATAAGACAGGACTTACGCAACTGGCACATTGCGATCACCATGCCCTAGTATTCTAGTACTAAAATAACTCATCTATAAAATCAGCCCTTCTTATAATTGTTAACAGTAGTTAATCTGATAAGTAGTCTTTAAAATTTCATGAGAAAA
>JBCCSG010000329.1:0-8254 GCA_039200565.1 Cyanobacteria bacterium P01_D01_bin.50
CCAGGTACGAGAACAAAAAGTCCTGAATCTCCCCCACGCCACTTGCTACAAGTCGGGAAACCCCTTCGGGTTCGGCAGTCCGCTCAACGGAGGGAACCTCCGCACGCGGCTGCTCTCACCGCCCAACGCAGTGGCTCCTCTACCCCCTCTCCCCCCTCTCTACCTTTACCCGGCAATCTTGGTTTTTGAGAGTACTAGATGCCGGATACACCACGAGGGATATTTTTAAAGCGACACATTCGCAAAGTGAGAAATTGTAACCCTTGAAGATCTTTTCCTATGATTTCATGTAAGGGCGCGGGACAATTTCTGCATTTGGATAACCATCGGCCGCTTGATTACTCAATTTACTAATTTACTATCTTGAACACCATTTTTAAATATAAAGACAGATTTTACGCAAAGACACCAGATAGTAACGTGCTGAAATTTTTCTAGATTTAAGTTGCCATCGTATATTACTGGATACATTAATAATTAAAAATTGCTATAGAACATTATAGTTAGGACATTAAGGATTGATATTTAACATGCAAATCTTTAATATATTATATTTGACCTATTATCAATATCAAAATTCAAAATTAATGATTTACCGGCGAAATATTTCCTAATTTTTATTCTATATTATTAATAAGGTAAAGTTCATGGAAATAGCAGTAACGCTCTTCACAAAAACTAAATTTTAATTACAGTTCAATAATAATGAAGCGCCGGAAAAGACAGCCGAAAAAAACTTGTCTTTAAGTATGGCAAACAAGTGTTGTATTGTCAACCTACTTCTAGGAGTAATTTTAACTTTGAGTTCTATAAATATGAATATCAAGACGGATAATACCGTATAAAGTATCTATATAAGCTCCTGAATCGTCTCATATATCTTAGCTTTAGCCATACTTAGAACAATCAAAAATAGAATTTATTACAGCATTTTTGTACCAATAAATACAAACAGGCACTTGATTTTATCTGCCTTACCGTCCTTGGGAGCAAATAACTGTAAGTTAACGTCTCTAATCCAACTCTATTACTCTCATTTATAAAGATTATTTTTAGCTATGATATTTTTGCTATCAAGTTGATTGATTTAAGGCAATATAGAAGGCATAAATTGATCGTCTTTAGGTTTTTAGTCATATTTCACGTGTAAATTAAGTTGATATCAAGTTATTAACAATTTTATGGGATAACATTTCTTTATGGCGTTTTCAAGGCATACAAATATTCATCAAATATCCATCAGTATATCGTTCTGTTAGAAATTTTACTGACGACAAGAAACAGTAATTATGTCTGGAATATCTCAAGTATCGATCGAAAAAATTAAGTACGGTAACAATCGCCGTCCAATTAATGACAAAAAAGTGGAGCAATTGCAAAAATCTATTCAATTGAATGGGTTACTAAATCCGATAACAGTAGACGAAAACTTGAACTTGATTGCTGGTTTGCATCGCTTAACAGCCTGCAAGTTGCTGGGTTTTAAAGAAATTGAATGCAATATAGTTACCTATGATTCCCAGGAGAGGGCTAGATTAGCCCAAATCGACGAAAATTTGATTCGTAACGAATTAGAACCCCTTGAAAGAGGAAAGCTAGTATTAGAACGAGAAAAAATTCTCGTTCAATTGGGAATGAGGGCGAAAGCAGGGGATAACCAATATACCCTGAAATTAAATGAAAATGGTGGTGAAATAATTTCACCACCTCCCAAAACTACCCAACAGCTAGCAAAACAAGCCGGGTATAGCGAACGCAGCTGGCAACATGACAAGCAAATAGCTAGAGATATTGCCCCCAAAATTCAAAAAATCATTCAGAAAACACCGATCGCCGATCGAAAAACGAAACTACTAAATATTGCTAGAGCTGGCAGAAAAGAACGAATTCTTGCAGAAAAAGCACTACAGGCTTATGAGTTAGCCATTAGTAGAGGAAATTATCAATCAGCCGAATACCAAGCCAAACTGGCTGCAAAATTACGAGCCAAACAAGAAGAATTACAGCTACAAGCTTTTCATAGCGCAATGGCACAGCTTCAGGCTAAATCAGAAACCAAGAAGGAAAAATCTCAAGTGGAACAGCCAAAAATTCTCAACTCGTTACTCTTCGATGGAGACTCACTAGCAAAAATTGGTGATAAATGGACTTTAGGCAACCGTCATCTTGTCTACTATGGCGATACTGCGAGCAAAGATTTTATTAAACTCTTACCATCAAATGCTGCTTTGGCCATTAGCTACACTCCACCAAAGGTGAACGCCAATGTTTTGGATATATGGAATCACGATTATTTGGTAGATGAAGCTTCTGTTGTAGCTGTGTTGCGTTCGTCAGACAACATTTACCCATTTTGTAGCACCACCCGCATGAATTTTCAGTACGAGTTACTATTAGGCAAAATATATGTTGGGATTTTTTCGCGACAACTAATATCTAAACCACAAATACCAGTCAATTTAGACAATGTGGAAGGAATAATACAGTATCTAATAAAGATGTTTACAATTCAAAACAATTATGTAATCGCACCGTTTATGGGTAACGGCGAAGTTTTAATGGCTTGCGAAAAAATGCGACGGGTTTGTTTTATCGGAGAACAGAATCTAGATTTAATTTGTAGCGGAATATCCCGTTGGGAAAGATGGACTGAAAAACAACCCGAAAAAATAGCAAGATCTAGTTATTTATATTTTTGAAAATTATTGATCATGGTGCATTAACCTTTAATATCCATAATTTATTTATGTTATTTATAGTCACATTTTGTTTGAATCAAATTGCTCAAAATGAACTGTAAATTATTCCGTTGCATTTCTATAATCTACCACCTTGATGGTCAGGGTATACTAATTGCCGAGTTACCTTATTAAACAATTAGCAAAAATTAAAAAAGGTAATATTAACTATCCATCTATATGTAAATTAATATGTTTAATATTGATATATCAACTTGATTTTAAACTATTGATTATGGCTTATGCTTGGCTGATTATCATGTTCCCTTGAAGAAAAACCCTTTCGGCGGAATAAATATTCAACTGTATATGTAAAGTAGCGATATTCCTTTACAACAAACTTACAACTGCTTCATAATAAAGAAGAACGTATAGTTATCGAGCTACTCGGTCAAATTACCCTTAGAGAGATGAAGTTATTGATGATACTATTATTCGATATTTTTCATCTTATAAAAGTTTGGAAAAATCCAGAAATATTTCAGAATTCTTCCAAACCGCATAATCCGCTTTCTTTAAGCTGTGCTACTGTTGGTATTAATTCTAATTATTTTAAGTAATTAGATATTTAATGATTAGTTCATCGTATCGGGTTATAATTTCCGAAAAAATGGGTTACAAATTCTGCAAAAATGATGGTCAAGGGTTCCATGAGATTTTTTTTAGAAGAAAAAAATTCTCATGGGTGCCCCTCAGGCTATTTCAATCGTCAAGCGGACATACTTCGCGAAAGCTCGCAGGATAAGGCTAAAAAAAACCAGTTAAAAGCCTGTAGAAGGACGGCATTTTATTTTCTGTGGAAACACTCCGCGAACATAAATAAAGCTGTGACACAAATTTTCAGGATTTATCTGAGGATAACTAAAAACGGTCTAATTACTCAGAAAAATGAGACTTAAACCTATTTATCAAATAAGTTGATAAATTCCTAATTATATTGATGTATTGGAGTAAAAAATTAATCGCATATTATTCGCTATTTTAATAGTGTGGTTTTGTAACTAACTTGTCAAACATTATTGTTGAGTGTTCATAAAATTATCTTCCAAGGCGTTTTAACTAGCTATGACATTTATTAAAATACAGAACGTTGTCATTAATACCAATTACATCGCCGCAGTAAGGTTTAATAATCAAACCGGCTCCGATAAAAAGAGCGTTTCTGTTTTAGTAGCTACTCCCAAATCTTCTTTATTTGAATGGGAAATAGTGACTTCAAATAATTGTAAAGAAGAATGGATGGAATTCACGGGTGTTGCAGCGAAAGCATTGGAAGATTATTTTTCCAGCTTCAATAATGTTGTCGATCTGCTACCCCAATGTCATGAAAAAAGTTTAATTTAGTATTTTTTCTTCTACCGTAAGATAGACGCGCTCTTAGGGCAAAATATTAGAAATTATAAGTAGGGGAAACTATCTAAAAACTCTAAAATAATAAATTAATCGGGGTTGCATTTCTCCTAACATTTTTTTTTAGTAAAAAGTATTTATAATTTACTTATCCAATTTATTTATCAATTGAGCAGTTATACTTCAAGCTCGAAAGTTGGTATAGCTGGGTTTTATAGTCGCTACAAGTTTTATTCTAGCTTTTGGAAGCAACGATACTAAAGTTATTTTATGTGCTATGTCGGCTCAATCAATCGATAAGGCATTGGCGCAATTGGAAGAACAAATCAACAATTGCGAAAAGGCTGTGAAAAGATTTATTAAGGTCAAACAAAAAATGCCCTCAAAAGAATCTATGTCAACTAACAAAGTTAACAGACAATTGCAACATACTCCTATAGCCATCATTGGTATGGCATCAATTTTACCCGAAGCCAGAAATTTACAGGAATATTGGCAGAATATTGTTAATAAAATAGACTGTATAACCGATATTCCCGAAACACATTGGAATTTAAAAGATTATTACGACGCTAACCCCAGAACACCATTAGATAAAACTTATTGTAATAAAGGTGGATTTATTCCTCAGGTTGATTTTAACCCGATGGAGTTTGGCATACCCCCAAACATTTTAGAAGTTACGGATGTTTCGCAACTATTAAGTTTGGTAGTTGCAAAAGAAGCAATGGAAGATGCCGGGTACGATGAAAAGCGAGAATTTAACCGCGAGAATATCGGAGTGATTTTGGGTTCTGCGGCTTTGAAGTTAGGTGTACCTCTGAGCGCAAGATTGCAGTATCCCATATGGAAAAAAGCTTTAAAAAGCAGCGGTTTATCTGACGAAGATACAGAAAAAATTATTGAGAAAATTCAAAGCGCCTACGTTAAGTGGGATGAAAATGCCTTCCCCGGAATGTTGTCCAATGTAATTTCTGGGCGCATCGCCAACCGGTTTAACTTTGGCGGGCTTAACTGTACGGTGGATGCGGCTTGTGCTAGTTCCTTGGCTGCTTTAAAAATGGCGATCGGCGAGTTGCTAGAGCATCGCAGCGATATGATGCTTACCGGGGGCGTGGATACAGATAATTCGATTACAGCATATATCAGTTTTAGCAAAACACCTGCGGTTTCTCCTGGCGATAAAGTTAAACCTTTTGATGCTAAATCCGACGGCATGATGTTGGGTGAAGGTTTGGGAATGCTAGTTATCAAACGTTTATCCGATGCTGAACGAGATAACGATAAAATCTATGCAGTTATCCGGGGTATTGGTACTTCTAGCGACGGCAGATATAAGAGTATTTACGCACCTCGTAAAGAGGGACAATTAACTGCTTTGCGACGAGCTTATGAAGATGCCGGATTCGATCCTTTAACTGTAGATTTAATCGAAGCTCACGGTACTGGCACAATGGCCGGAGATCCCACCGAGTTTGCATCTTTGCGAGAATATTTTAGCGAAGACAATTCTAAGAGACAGCATATTGCATTGGGTAGCGTTAAATCACAAATTGGACACACCAAAGCTGCCGCTGGTGCTGCTAGCTTGATTAAAACTGCCTTGGCGCTCCATCATAAGGTATTACCGCCTACTATCAATGTTACCCAGCCTAATCCAAAACTGAATATCAAGAATTCTCCCTTTTATTTAAATGCGGAAACTCGCCCTTGGATTTCATCTGCTTGTGTTGCCCCCAGACGCGCAGGAGTTAGTTCTTTTGGCTTTGGCGGTACCAACTATCATGTGGTATTAGAAGAATATAATAGCGATCATAATAGTGCATACCGCTTGCACTCAGCACCCGCCCAAGTGCTGCTGTTTGCTGAAAATCCCTCTCAGTTATTGAAAACCTGTCAAGAGACTTTAGCAAAGTTGCAATCTGCTGCCGGAGATGTTTATTATTCTGAGTTGGTAGAAGCGTGTAAATTTAAAGAAATACCCCAACCTGCAGCTAGAATCGGGTTTGTTGTACATAGTGCATCGGAGGCTTGTAAAAGACTCCAAGTATCCATCGACTTGCTGAAAAACAAGCATTCTGCTCCATCTTGGGAACATCCTACTGGAATTCATTACCGTGCAGAAGGTATGGATTTGTCCGGAAAAGTTGTTGCGTTGTTCTCCGGGCAAGGTTCGCAATATTTAAACATGGGTAAAGAAGTAGTAATGAACTTCCCCCAATTGCGGCAACTTTACGGTTATATGGATAGCTTATTACTCAAAGACAATTTGCAACCACTTTCAGAAATTGTCTTTCCCCATCCAGTCTTTGAAGAAAGCGAGCACAACGCTCAAATCGCCGCATTACAGCGCACGGAATACGCTCAATCAGGCATTGGAATGTTGAGCGCGGGATTTTATAAAATACTGCAACAAGCTGGATTTAAACCTGATTTTGTGGCTGGACATAGTTTCGGAGAACTAACAGCATTATGGGCTGGTGAAGCTTTGAGTGATGCAGATTATTGCGCCCTAGTCAAAGCAAGGGGGCAAGCAATGGCCGCACCGGAAGATCCAAACTACGATACCGGGGCAATGTTGGCGGTAAAAGAAGACTTAAATAAAGTAATCGCAGTTCTTAAAAACTATCCCCAAGTCAAGATTGCGAATTTGAATTCACCCACTCAAGTAGTATTAGCTGGCCCCACACCAGAAATTCATAAACTACAAAAGATTCTCCACGACTCTGGATGTGCCGCTGTAGTGCTACCCGTTGCCGCAGCTTTCCATACCCCGCTAATAGCCTTTGCTCAAAAATCCTTCGCGATCGCAACTAAGAGTGTAAAATTCAAATCCCCGAAAATACCCGTTTACACTAACGTTACAGCAAAACAGTATTCACAAGATCCAAGCGAACTGCAAAAAACCTTAGAATCACAATTATCCAACTCAGTATTATTTAAGCAGGAAATAGAAAACATCTATGCAGACGGTGGTTACTGCTTTGTTGAATTTGGTCCCAGACAAATTCTGTGCAACCTAGTCAAAGATATATTAGGCTCGCGCCCGCATATGGCAATTGCTTTAAACTCTAGTCCAAGAAAGGATAGTGACTATTGTTTAAGAGAAGCCGTGATACAGTTACGGGTTGCTGGGATATCTTTGAAAAACCTAGATCCCTATCAAATTACAGAAGTAGTAAAACCAACCGAAACTAAGAAGGGACTGAATATAAAATTAAATGGTAGCAACTATGTATCAGAAAAAACCAAACAGCGATGGGCAAGTGCTCTGAGCGAGCAGCATCAAGTAGAAATTCCAGCGAGGAAAACTGTAGAAGTTACACCATCATCAAATAAAGCAACTTTATCAGAAACCCCCTCGGGTGCTTTAGAAGATACCAAAGTTCATATTAACGGTAGAAATCAATACAGTTCCGTATCTCAAGCAGCATTCACCCCGGTAGCAGAGGAAGAAAAGAAAATTTCTTCTTCAACCAACTATAATTTAGAAGAAAAACCATACAATAAGGCAACTCCAAACAATACTAATAACGGAAACGGATATAATCGCAAAGCAGCAATAGCCCCTCGTGCCACTTCTGCACCGCAGTCAATTCCTAAATCAAATATGCATACCTTACCAAACGAATTTCTAAATTACGAACAAGTTTTAGAAAGCTTGGAATATGTCTTAACTCAATTTGGAAAAAATCAAACCGAAAATTTACAAGTTCACGCTCAATATCTCAATCATCAAGTGGAATATGTCAGAACATTTTTCCAACTGATGCAACAGCAAAATTCCTTATTTGCTAAAACTGAATCTTCTAATGAAACACTCAAGCCAAAAGTTATAGAAAGCTTAGAGCGCGGTATGATTCAGTTTCACAGCCACCAAGGTGACACCCTGCGCATTCACGAACAGTATCTACAAAGTCAAATAGAATATACCAAAAACTTCTTCCAACTAATACAACAAGAATACCAAGAGATAATTCAAAAAGAACACGGATTAAAAGGATTAACAGGATTAAAAGAAGAATCCCCCACTCCCCCCATCTCCCCATCCCCCACTCCCCCCATCTCCTCTTCCCCCACTCCCCCCATCTCCCCATCCCCCACTCCCCCCATCTCCTCTTCCCCCACTCCCCCCATCTCCCCATCCCCCACTCCCCCCATCTCCC
>JBCCSG010000330.1:0-8245 GCA_039200565.1 Cyanobacteria bacterium P01_D01_bin.50
AATCTGAGGGCTACTTCTCAAACCCCCACTGTAACTTTCACATCCCTTTTCCCAGTTGCCACCAACCACTTACCACCAGAAGGCGCTAAGGTACCGCCGCGACGAGTTGGTTTGACTTGATGGTTATTAAATATACTCAAATCTAAGTTTTTCAAAACCGTTGTTAATACCAGTTTCATTTCAAACAAAGCAAACGCCATACCAATACAGCGACGATTACCGCCACCAAAGGCTAAATATTCATAGGGTGAATACTGTTTTTCAATAAATCTTTCTGGTTTAAACTGTTTAGGTTGTGGATACAAATCCTCGCGATGGTGGGTTAAATAAATAGATGGCGTTAACCATGTTTCTGCGGGATATTCTCTGCCCATTATTTCCATCGGTACTTTGGTAATGCGAGGGAAAGCAATTAAAGCAATGGGATAGATACGTAATGTTTCGGCGCAAACTCCGTTTAAGTAAGGTAGTTTGGCTATTGCACTTAAATCTTGATTAGTATCAACCCCATCTAATTCTGCTAACAGTTTTTCCCGTACTTCGGGTAGATGATGAATCCAATAAAATGCCCAAGTTAAGCCTGAAGCAGTGGTTTCGTGCCCTGCGACTAATAATGTCATCAACTCATCGCGCATTTCTTGGTCTGTCATGGGTTGACCTTGTTCGTCCCGTGCAGCCATCATTAATGATAAAATATCTTCGCGGGAAGTATCGGGGTTATCTCTGCGTTCCTGAATTTCGGCGTATAACAACTCATCTAAGCGTTTTTGCTGACGGAGAAAGTTACCCCAGGGACTCCAAGCACCTAAATCTTTTTGTAAAAAAGGGATAAATACCAATGTTGCCTTTAAAGGGGAGCCGGATATATCTAATACTGAAGCAACTAGCTGTTTAATTTCTTCGTAACGTTTCCCTTCATTAAGTCCGAATACTGCTTGTAAAATAACTCTGAGGGAAATTTCTTGCATGGAATTACGAACTTCAAAAGGTTCGCCAATCTGCCAATTATTAATAACTTTTTCAGTAACTTGACAAATTAATTCGCCATAGGATTTCATTCTGTTTCCATGAAAGGGTGGCGTTAATAACTTTCGCTGACGTTGGTGTGGTACCCCATCAAGTAAAACTAAGGATTGCTCTCCCAGCAAAGATGCAATAATCTGGTTTGCCCTACCGATATCAAAATTATCGGGATTGGCGGTAAAAATTTCTTTAATGGCTTGGGGATGGCTGATAAATATCATCGGATTTTCGCTAACCAGAGATAATTTAAAAGTATCTCCATAAGTTTTGGCTGATTTTTCCATCAATTGCAAGGGATTGAAAACCCATTCCATCACTTGGGCAAATTGGGGAGTTTTTGGTCCTTTTACCTGTTCCATAGTCTTTATTCAAGAAAATACCTACCCTATTAGATTAGCGATTTTTAATACTAATTTACAAAGTTACTGTTCCCATGCTCCTGTTGAAACCTTAAGTAATTAGAACTTACGCAGCTGGCATATTTTGCTCTAGTGGTGCTTGTACACTGACTGATTCTGAACGCAATAATAAGGCTCCGGAGTGTACGGCACCAACCAGGATCTTGCGACACTTGCCTAAGTCCTAGTAATGTCAGGTTTTGTCTTCTACAGTATATTTTCTACAATCAACCCATCATAATTCAAAACCTTTGATTTCAAAAAGTTTTGTAAATTTATTCGCTAAAGAGAGAAAAAAGTTCCCAAGCTATGGGATGATTATTAATAGGGATTGACATGCTCTTTATAATGGGAATATGTACAAAATTTTTAAAGCGAGACAAATTACCATTATAAAAAATACTTTAATAAAAAAATAATATCAGAAAATTGTAATTAAAATAAAAAATTTTCCGATTCCTAATTGAAAAATTTTGCGGTGGCGACTAATTAATATTCTTCCAATTGTAAGATACCATAATTTTTTAGTTATCGTTCTAAGGCTCAGCATAAAGTCAACACTCTATTCATATAAAGTCCGGTTAATTACTTACGATATAACTAAGACTATTAGATAGCAGACGGATGCCAATATAACATGCATACTTCTTACTTTTTACTTTATCTCCACAGATATGATATCAAACACCCTACAAGAAAAATTTAGATGAATAACATTTGGATATCTACCATCAAAGTACAAGGATAAAAATAAGTAATTCAATATACTAGAAAAAACAAAATACCGTATTTTTATTGAGAAAAAACCGATGTTATATCAATCATGATTGTTGAAATAATTACATTTTTTGTGTCCATTCTTGTTTCCAGTCTCTGAATGGTAATACCGATATGTGAGGCTCTATCTCTTAACTATACGCTCAACAGAGCCTCAATAAACTATTCCTTGCTGGAGACAAGGAACAACTTAGAAGTTGCATCACAGATTTATTTCAAAAAGTTTTGTAAATTTATTCGCTAAAGAGAGAAAAAGTTCCCAAGGTATGGGATGATTATTAGTAGGGATTGACATGCTCTTTATAATCGGAATCTGTACAAAATTTTTAAAGCGAGACAGATTCCGATTATTATAGATACCTTATTACAAAAATAATACCAGAAAATTGTAATTAAAATAAAAAATTTTCCGATTCCTAATTGAAAAATTTTGCGGTGGCGACAAATTGAAAATAGATCTTTGTACAGTTCTAAATTAACAGAGAACTATTCATATTTCTAGTTATACAACCACTGTTGATTAATTTCAATCCCCCTAGCTTGCATCGTTTCTTCAAATAGATCGGTTGATAAAGCTTCTTCTACGGGGTAAACTCCTGGCTGTTCTAATTTACCTTCAAGTAGTAATTGAACTATACTACCGGTACCATAACCTGCTGCGATCGCTGTATTTTCATGAGCCAAAGTTGCACAGTAAGCTGCTGTTTTACCCTCTTTTATTCCCGTAACTTCCGAACGAATTGCTACACCAATTCCACTAACATTATCGGTAACATCAGTCATAAAATGACTAACTTGAGATAAAAATTCTACACCACCGGGGTTCTGAATCCATGATTTAGGAAATACATTCGCCGCTATCCAAGTTAAATGATTATAAAAATCGGGAACAGAACCAAATTTAGTAATCACATTTTTAACTGTAGGAAAAGCTTTGGGTAAAGTAAATGTTTCCGGCATATCAAACCAGTAAACCCCGCTTTCTCTGTAGGGTTTGGGAAAGTTTACTGTCTCTCTTTTCGTGTAGGGTTTAACCGTTTCCCATTTTCCATCGATCCATGCTTCAAAGGGATTTTGCAAGCCTAAAAATGTCGTTCGCATAACCGTAATCCCAGCACCACCGGAACCCGCGACAACATAACTTAAATGTATTTTTTCAGGTTCATCAAATTGTTCCACACATTGACGCACCATACTATTAGAAATACCAGGGAAAATACCTGTATTAATTACCGCCGTAATACCTTTTGTAGAAGCTTGTTCGTGAAGTGTTAATACTCTACTAGTATAGGAACGATGGTCGCTAACATCAACATAGTTAACTCCTTTTTCAATGCATATTTGTAATACGGAGGTATCCCGGTAGTGAAAAGGACCAGCACAATGAACGACAATATCAGTATTGGAAATAGCTTCACGTAGTTTTTCAGTTTCCGCTAAATCCAAGGCTAAGTATTGTAAAGAGGTTTCCTGCCGCCTTTGAGACAACCTACGCCCAGTAACCGCGATCTCCGCTTGTGTATGCTTGGCGATATCTTGGGCAACACTACTACCTATGCGTCCGTTTCCCCCTAAAATTAAAACCCGCTGTGTCATCTTTAATGCATTGGCTACGTTATATATATTGCATCACTTTTGTGTATGGTTTGTCATCTGTAGTCGGGATGACATTTTTTAAGTAATGGGGTATAGATTTAATTTGGATAAATTTACCAATATTTAGTATCTTACTCAGAAGAAGACCATACTCTAGTATATAATTAGCCCACAAAGGTGGGCTTTGTAATTGTAGCCCCATTCTTCTAGGATGTGGGCTAATTAATTGCAGATGGGCTTTGTAATTGTAGCCCCATTCTTCTAGGATGTGGGCTAATTAATTAGACTTGAAAACAATTTCTATTTCCCTTTAAAAACCGATTCAAAGGTAGAAACAATCGACTCCCGTACATCTTTAAAATTCTGCTGCATCGGTTGCTGTTTCTGCAAAAATACTCTAGCACAATTACGCCCGGGCATTCCAGAAATTGAACCACCTGGATGGGTTCCCGCACCTGTTAAATATAGGTTATTGATTGGGGTTTTATAATTAGCTATTTCGGGTAAGGGACGTAAGAAAACCATCTGATCTAATGTCATATCAATGTGATAGAAATTCCCTTTATAAGCACCTAATCTTTCACCTAATTCTGCCGGACTTTCTACAGCACGAGCAATAATTGCATCCTTTACATTTGGTGCATAATCTGCTAATTTATCTATCACTCTATCTGCTACTTTATTTTTCAATTCATCAGTCCAACCAGTACCATTTAAACCAGTTCCCTCGGCACCTTTGATTTGATAGGGAGCAAAAAATTCTATCCACAAAGTATGCTTTCCGTTCGGTGCTAAACTAGGATCGCGATAACTTGGCATTACTATGTACATTGAGGGATCGGCATCAGGTATTTGACCTAATATACATAAGCTATGAGCTTGTTCTACATGATGAACTGAATCGGCAATTAAGATAGAACCAACTAAATATTCGTCTTTATGTTCGTGATGTGCAAAATTTAGCGGTTCGTTTAATGCTAAATCAATTTTGAGAATAGTTTCGTTATTATTGACGATGCGACGTTTTAATCTTTCATGCAATTCAGAATCCGCTGCATCTGTATCGCTTTTATCTATCATTTGCATGAATAATCTTTTGGCATCGATATTAGAAATTACCGCATTTCTAGCGCGAAATTCTTTACCTCCTACAACTCTAACACCGACGGCTTTACCATCATCAATCAATACTTTTTCAACTTGGCGATCGCAAAAAATATCGCCACCTTTACTCTTAACTAATTTTACTAAAGCTTGGGTTAAGGCACCAGTACCGCCACGAGGCCTAGACATTCCCGGATTGTGACGCATGGCCATCATTATTGCACCAATTGCCAGGGTTTTTTGCGAAGGAGGAGCACCTAATTCGGCACAAAGTCTAGCTAAAGGTGCTTTGAGAAATTCTGAATCAAACCATTCATTAAGAATATCTTCACCGCTGGTTATCATGTTGCGAACAAAATCCAGGGTTTTAGCAGGTGAACCTACTACTGAAAATAAATCTTTAAATTTACTAATATTGTAGTTTCCAGCAATATCAAAAAGTGACTTCGGCGGTGCGTTGAACATAGGAATCATCGCACTCAAAGCTTTTTCCCAATACTGAGTAAATTCTTTATATTTTACAGCATCGCGTTGAGAATAACGAGCTATTTCCGCACAAGTTTTATCTAAAGACTTATGCCCTAAAAAATACTTTCCGTCGGGATGGGGACAAAATACAACTGGATCGCAATCAAGATATTCTAACCCATATTTTTCTAATTCTAATTCTTCAATGACTGGCCCGAGGTGAATAAATTCGTGGTCGATCGCACACCGATTAAACTTAAATCCTGGTGCTTCTTTGGGTAAAAGTTCTTCTGTAGTCGCCGCACCACCGGGAACTGAACGCTTTTCTAATAATGCTACGCTATAGCCAGCTTTCAATAAATAAGCAGCACAAACTAATCCGTTGTGTCCTGCACCGATAATCACAACATCATACTGTTGCATGGTTAATAGTTCTAGATATGTAATATATTGATTAGTTTATATTAGTAATTGCCGTTAAAAGTTAAATCATACTGTAGTTATACTACTTTTAAACAAATTTATTACCAATAGGGGATATTATCAGGTATTTGTTGGAGTGTAGCTTGGCACTGAAGTATTATACTACCATGTTGCACTTGTATGTGATTAATTCTTAATGCTGCATCTTTTAACTTAAAATCTGGTGATTTCCGCAGTTTATTAATTTTTTCGATTAAAGCACTGATTAGCATCAAGTTAATTCCTGGTGATACATTGCATTTTAAACTTTCAAGCATGATTGGCTGTGATAAAGATTTAAAGCATATATTTGCTTGCAAATCTAATGGTTGCTTCTGTTGACCTGAATTTAAAACTATCTCTCCATCGATTTCAATTTTACTATTTCCTGGTAAGCGAATTTGGATATATTTCGGATACATACTGACAATGGATTTTTCTGTTTTAAATGTTAAATAATCATACAATAAATTGCGAACTAAATCTATTTTTAAAGCTTGATTGATATCATCCTCTTTTAAGACAATGCGAGTTTCTGCATTTACAGGGTGATTTAACTCTACTTCACCAAATAGAAGCTTGAAAGCATTGATATCGATATCATCAGTTTGTAACTGAATTTCAGAAAGGCTAATATCTTGTAATTTTAATCCTTTCCCTTTAAATGAAACACCATCAGCATATCCTTGAATTGCTTTTAGTAAATCTGTTTGTACATCTAAATTTAATTCATTCATTTATCGATTATCCTTTAATAATGTTCAATTATTAGTTGCGATTTTTATCGCTGTTTGTTTCCAATGATTTTATTTTATCCTTTGTTACTTTATATGTTTACGTGGAAATAAAAATCTATACTCAGAACTATAAATATATATTCATAAATAGATACTAGGATAGATTTAATATCCAATTTAGGAACATCTTAATTTTGCAAATTTACCAAAACTTGATTGTCATTGCATTGACGAAGTCTTCCCGTAGACTATAAAGCACAATCGTGCATATGTCCTGAGTCTCTGTGGGAGGAGCTTCGCTACCATCGCGCCCTCGCCGCAGGCTTTAGCTCAACTAGAAAAAACTAAGTAGTATATAAATTTTTACTCGATTCAGAATAGTTAAGTTTGTTGCTCAATTTTTTTCTGTGCAGCAGTACGTACAACACAGTTAGCATCTTCTGCAAGTTGTTGAAGAATTTCTGTCGGGGTGCTAGGGTTTTGTGTTATGGCGTAACGTTCTCGCCATTGCAAAGAATGTTTGTGTTTTTCGAGTATCGAGATTGGTATTTGGGGATGTAAAAGCAAAACAAAGCGACGGAAAGAAGGCAGAATTCCTTGACTAGTGTAAACGCGATCGCGATAATGAAATGCGAAGGTGTTGAATTCGGGCTTATCTTTGGAGAATCTTTCTACTAAGGTTTCAAAATCTTCTTCGTTAAGGTAATTTAATAATTCTGAAATTTCGGAATACAGTTGTTCAAATAGATATAAAGGTAGTTTAGGGTTGATTAATACAGCAGCACGAATGGAAGGATCGTTATCTTTTGCCAGTATTTCCATCGATTCGATGGTGGTATTTGGATTTTGAGCCACTGCGATACGAATATCGCTACTGTTGTGTTTATCTTGCTGTTGTAAAACGTCGATGGGAGTATTGGGATTCTTCGCTGCCTGGAGATTTATCTCACAATTATCATCTTCAATCAAATTTTGTGATGTCTCTGGTACATCGGAGTTTTGAGAAAGTTTAGGATTGATTGATACAGCAGCGCGAATGGAAGTATCGTTATCTTTTGCGAGTATTCCGAGTAATTCGAGGGTAGTATTTGGATTTTGAACCACTGCAATACGAATATCGCTACTATTGTGTTGAGCTAACTGTTGTAAAATTTCGATGGGAGTATTGGGATTCTTCGCTGCTGCTAGATAAATCTCATATTCATCATCTTTAATTAAATTTTTTAAGAGTTCTATCGGAACATTTGGATTTTGAGCAATTGCAGCCCTGACTCTTAAACTTGTATAAACTGTGGCAATTTTTTCTAACAATTTGGTGTTTATATTCGGATCTTCAAGAAGCCAATTCTCCATACACTCGTCATCCCACAAAGATTCCATATTTTGAAGAAATTCAAGCTCTTCTACAGGAAGATTGGGATGTTCAATTAATTTATCTTGAACAAAAGCATAGTCATCTTGACCAGTAGCATTATAAGCAATTGCAAGAGCTTGGGAATTAGTCTTAGGATTATCTACTAAAAATCCTGTTAAAGACATATCTTCCAGACATGCAGCTACATTTGCTAATTTAAAAAATATATTATCTGAAGAATTATTGTTCAATGCCAAACTACAACGAATGTCGTCAGCCATATCTTCCCAGTCTTCCCAAAAATCTGTTTCGTCATCAAAATCCTC
>JBCCSG010000331.1:0-8212 GCA_039200565.1 Cyanobacteria bacterium P01_D01_bin.50
CTTTTTCTTGCTGCAAGACTTCTACATCAATATTTACACTTATCAAATAATTACCCTCATCAGCACCAACCGCTTCAGCTACTAACTTCCCAATATCTGGACGTTTAGAACTAAGCACGTCACGCAATATACATCTATCCCATTCGTGCTTAGCTGTAGGGTTGATACTCAGAATAAAATGCTTAACCATAGGACAAATTTGATTTATCAACTCAGCGGCTTCTACAGAGCCATTTCTTCTATTTTAGTACTAATGAACTACAAAGGCAATATTTCTTTAGGAAGAGGGAAATTTTGAGCGCTTATAAATGGTTATTACCAGGTTCACTGTTCATTGATAATTGTTCATTGTTCACTGTCATGGTACTGCTGACTGTATTCAGCCAAACACTTTGCTGAGGTACGGGAATCAAAATTCCGGCTTTATCGAAAGCAATTTTGAGACGACGGCGATATTCTCGCGCTACATCCCATTGTTTGAGGGGTTGGGTTTTAATCCAGACGCGAACTATCAAACCCCTGTCGCCAAAGTGTTCGACTCCTAAAACCTGGGGTGGTTCGATAATTTGATACTCCCATAGGGCATCTTTATCCATTTCTAAACCAACAGTTTCAATTAATTTCAAAGCTCGGTCAATATCTGTTTGATAAGCTATGGGAATGCTTAAATCGGAACGTGCCCAGCGACTCGAAAGGTTAGCAACAACTTTAATTTCACTATTGGGAATTGTAATCAAACGTCCTTCTGCATCGCGTACCTGTGTTATCCGCAAGTTGAGATTTTCAACCAATCCCCCTACATCACCTACATTAATTACATCACCCAAAGCGTACTGATCTTCCATGATAATCAGAAAGCCGTTAATCGCGTCTTTAATTAAGCTTTGTGAAGCGAGTGAAAGAGCGACACCAACTAAACTGACACCAGCCAACAGGGGAACAATATCTATTCCTAATGCTGTCAACGCCAGCAAAATTCCAACTGCCAGCCATAAAAGAGTACTTATACTTTTTGCGACACCGGATATAGTAGAAACTCTTAGTTGCAGCCTTTCGGAAGTTTCTGGAGCTAATAAAGTACTACTTTTAACAAAAGCAGAAGTCAAACGATCTATCAAAGCATAGTTAAGACGAGTCGCCACATAGATGACTAAGGTAATGATACCCAGACGTAGAGGAATTTTCAAAAAAGCGACGATTCCCAGTTGTATGACTCGCGTATAGGGGAATAAACTCAGTACTATCAAAGTTCCACCTCCCCAAATACCCACTTGAGCAAGCTGTAACAATCTTCGCTTTACTTCTTTTATATGTTGCCGTTGCTGTGTATCAAGCTGTGTTGTAATTGGTCTATAAGCTTTTTGTGCTTCGGTTAGAGTTATTTCATTGCTATCCTTTTGGGAAGAACGTAAATAGTAGGAAACTCCACCACTCATAACGATCGCGATCGCCAAAACAATTGCAGCAGTTTTAGCTTGCTCGATGATAAATTCTTTCGATCGCTCCCGCTTTGCTTGCCCGAAACTCTCGATTAAATCTAATTTAAGATTTTCAGCTAAAAATTTGGCATTAACTCCCCGGAGTTTAGCATCTTCCTGAGTCACAGTTAAAAGATACCGTTCGTTGATGTAAATTACTGGCGATCCATTTACAGTACGAACTTCTATATCTAGTTCTTCTTGAGATTCTTGAAAATAATTTTTACTAATAACATCTAAATTATCGTGAATATTTTGCAAACGTTCCTTCAAAGAAGCTCTTGGTGCTGCAATGGAAAACAAACGTCTTCCATCCAAATAAACCCACCCAGTAACAATTCTATTTTCTGAGTTGTTTACACCTAACGAAGGTGGTTGTATTTGAGAAAAAAAGGGAATCTGTGCCATCCCTACTTCACTGCTTACCCCGACGCTTATCAACATTGAACATAAAGCGATAAGCCCAAAGGGCATGCGCTTCGCGATCGCAATAAATCCGTTTCGCAATTGATACCTCCTTTTGATCAACTACAACGAAGTTAACCGACATACATCCTGGCAAATAGTTTCCGCAAATGTACCTATCTATCGGCGAGTTTTAATTAAATTTAGTATCAAATTTTGCAATCTAATATACATTTATTGACAATGTCGATGAGAAAAAGATGTGATTGAAGTTACAGCGAAAAACATTGGCAAAGCATGGTTTTGAAGAAATTCGGCTTGAGGTAAAACCACATCAACGGCTATTAAATCCAGCAGAATCTGAATTCATAGTTGGGGCAAGGTTTGGCTCTTGCCTTTAACCTCAGAAGCGCTAGTAAAAAAAACAGATCGGATTCAAAAAATAGATACAAATCATGCTCAATATTTGCAAGACTTGGTCTAATCTAGTAGAGTGCGTCTTGTAAGACGTAATATTTTGATCTAAAAGAGGAACCATTTAATGACTGCAACATCTCCCCGATTAAAGCACGAGGTTAAAGACCTCGCATTAGCTGCCTTGGGAAGACAACGTATCGAATGGGCTGGACGCGAAATGCCTGTTTTAAAGCAAGTTCGCGATCGCTTTGCTAAAGAAAAGCCTTTCGAGGGAATCCGTTTAGTAGCTTGTTCTCACATCACAACTGAGACAGCACATCTAGCAATTACCCTAAAAGCAGGTGGTGCTGATGCACTGCTAATTGCTAGCAACCCCCTATCAACTCAAGACGATGTAGCAGCAAGTCTCGTCGCCGATCATGAAATTCCAGTCTTCGCTATTAAGGGTGAAGATGACGCAACCTATCATCGCCACGTTCAAACTGCTTTAGACCACCGTCCCAACATCATCATTGACGATGGTTCTGACGTAGTTGCGACTTTAGTCAAAGAACGTCAAGATCAATTATCCGATATTATCGGTACCACCGAAGAAACCACAACCGGAATTGTTCGCTTACGTGCCATGTTGAATGATGGCGTGCTAACATTCCCAGCGATGAACGTTAACGACGCTGACACCAAGCATTTCTTTGATAACCGCTACGGTACCGGACAATCAACCCTCGATGGAATTATCCGCGCTACCAACGTTCTATTAGCTGGTAAGTGCATTGTAGTTGCTGGTTACGGTTGGTGCGGTAAAGGTTCTGCACTCCGCGCTAGAGGTATGGGCGGTAACGTCATCGTTACTGAAATTGACCCCATCAGAGCTATTGAAGCAGTAATGGATGGTTTCCGCGTTATGCCAATGGCAGAAGCTGCACCTCAAGGTGATTTATTCATCACCGTTACTGGTAACAAGCACGTAATTCGCCCCGAACACTTCGATGTAATGAAGGACGGTGCGATGGTTTGTAACTCCGGTCACTTCGATATTGAAATTGACCTCGCATCTCTAGGTGCTAAAGCGTCTGAAGTGAAGGATGTTCGTCCTTTCACTCAAGAGTACAAGTTGCCTAGTGGTAAATCAGTTGTTGTCCTTGGTGAAGGACGTTTGATTAACCTTGCGGCAGCAGAGGGACACCCCAGCGCTGTGATGGATATGAGTTTTGCTAACCAAGCTTTGGGTTGCGAATACCTAGTGAAGAATAAAGGTAAGCTCGAACCCGGTTTGTACTCAATTCCTGAAGAAGTAGACAAAGATATTGCTCGTTTGAAGTTGGAAGCAATGGGTATCAAAATTGATACTTTAACCCCAGCACAAATCGAGTACATTAATTCTTGGACTTCTGGAACCTAATTTCAATCCAAGCTTGTATTAATTTCTAACTTTTAGATCGGATGGGCTATTATGCCCATCTTTTTTTTGGTAAAAAGATTGGCTTAAAACGAAGAAAGCCAGAATAGCTCGGAAGAAGTCAAGTAAAGTTTTTACTTTATTTATTTCAAGTCAATGAAAATATGACATTTTTCTTAACTTTCATTTGAATATCTACCGATAGACTTCAATTTATATTTTCTATAGGATAAACTGATTGAAACTAACCCTAACAGGATAACCTAAGTGAATATACGTAGGTAACTCAGTTAATGTTTCCAAATTACGGCAGGGAACCCTTGACTTTTGACAAACGCCCAGTGGTTGGTTTATCTCTGTATTCAGCTTTTAGCCCTATGAATATAAACCTTGAGAAAATCGTAAATTTTGTAGCAAAACTAGCCAATGCGATCGCTGATAATGATTCAAGTTCATTTTGCATTTCCAATATGCCTGAAGCTGAAATTGACCTGGAAGATTTGCAAAAAGCAGTAATTCATCTAAAAGATGCAGTGGATGTCATTAAACCATTAGAAATCTCTACTGTCAGAGTTGAAATACACGATTTAACCACCGTATTTTTATTTTTAGAATCAGCTAAAGATGCATTATTTCGGGCAAGCATTCCGAATGCAGCTAAAGCAATGGACAGAATTATCAAAAATATTAAAGCAGCTTGCCAAACAAAATCAGAAAAACAGCAGAAAAAGTTAATCGCAGGTGTATTAGATGCTTTAAACCGGGTTTTAGACTCGATAGAAAAATCTATAGCGGATATTGTAACACCTATAGTTACGCATATGAGTTATGAAGAATTATTATCCAAACTTGCTGCCTATCCATCAAGTACGACTTTTTAACTTGTGGCGTGCTCTGTAAACTACATGAATTACCCAAACATAAAATCTGGGCGAAACTGCCCAGACTAATGTAGTAAAAAGGATTATAATTATTCCGTTCCCCATAAGAAGGCATAATCCTTAATTAATTAAGTTATATAAATATTTTCTTAAATAAAGCTAAAGTAAATTTTTATTTTGTAAGTAATTGTTCTCATTCATAATTTTCACTGGGTAACGCCAGAAACCGTATCTTCAAAAAAATTCATAATAGCTTGATAGTTTTAATAACAGATTGCTGCCAGTTTGGCATTATTCATAATGAATTTCTCCTTAAAGTAAATATAATAGCCAACTTGAATTTCTCTACTTCTTCTTGAAAGGATGTTCCGTCTCCGGGCAGGGTTTAAAATAAGTTAAGTAGTGGTGTATGCTCGCGAAAGTTTTTAAGGCTCCATATTGAGGGAGTTTACTCCCCAAAATCAAAAGAAGAAAGACTCAATCCGAGCAACTGATTTTCGAGCGCATCCCCCACAGAAAACTTATTATCCTGCAAAATTGGAGTGGAAAGTATCAAACATGAAGCGAATCTCACAGATAATTCAGCAGGTGAAAAAAATAAAAAGTGCCTTATTAGTGAATAGTAAGGTAAACTTGTATTCCAAGAAAATATCGAACTCTCCTAGAAACCTCAAGATAAAATCAATCCATAGCGGGAGCGATAAATATTGTTATAAGTTATAAACTTCAAGTTATAACTCCCGTAACCTGGGTTCTTAATACTTAACCTTAAGGGAGTTCGATACTCAATTTTAACTCTTAACAACCGATGTTTAAAATCCCAAATTCTAAAAATTTGACTAGTTCATTAGACTATAAAGGAGTTTATCCCTGTCCGGTATGTAGGGTAGGAAAAATTCAAAATATGCCTTTAATGGAGGCTATGTCTTGTGATTTTTGCCATCAAATTTTTACCATAAACCCTGAAGAACAACAATTGAAAATGCTTTCTCGCGAACCTCCTTTAATTTGGCGGTGGAATGGCTTTTACTGGACGGAAGCTCATTTAGAAGGGATTGAATTTGGCTGGGGTTATATTTTAGCAACGATTGCTTTTGTATTACTTCCTACCACTTTAATTGGATTAGTTGCTTATAATTTTCCCCCAGAGCCAAATGCTCCTTTATCATGGGTTCCTTATATTTGGACGATACTGACATTTATTTTCCATTTAACAATTATCATCTGGCTATTTATAGAGGTTTATCAAATTCCAATGAAAGCTTATTTTAGAGCCTTAAAACAGCATTTTATTCATTGATAAATAAATATAAGATGATTTGGTGGTTATACTCAATGTTAAGGTTATGAAAAGATTAAGTTTGAGAAAAAAGCTTAATGAAAATTTATCTTAATAATACGCCGATAATCTAAAGTTGATAGGAATGGTCATAGTGGTCAAATTTTTTTGACACTTTGAGCGATGCCGGAAGGAAATAATAGGGCTTGTTAACTCACGCACCAATGCCCTCCGGTTGGCCTTTGTTTGGTTATTCCCACTCTTTGGGAGTGAGAATAAGCTGCTAACTTATACAGAATTGGTACGAGAAACTCAAAAAATCAGGGAACTCCGGATGCAGGAGTGGGCAAATTGTTGAGAATCAAAACAAGTTTCTTGAGAATAAATTTTCCAACTTATTTTCATAAATGGGAAGAGCAACTAAGCTGCCACTTTCGAGTAGTATATTTAGAAATATTATTTAAAAGCTGAAAATCTTATCCCTTTTGCCTTCTGCATGACAGCCTCTTGCCAAGAGTATTGTGCATTAAAAATGCACAACAGCTTATTCGAGTGTGGGGGTTTTCCCATATTTTGATCGAAGCGGCCTTTTTCCGATCTCCGTCAAATTTAAATAGACCTGCCTTGTCTGTTAAAATATTTGAAGATTAATTATGTAAAGCAATTTAGTGGCGAGTTCATGGAGCCAGATTCACTACAAACAGAAGTTATTTTAACCTCAACACTTCAGTCTCTCGGCAACATAAAACTTGATTGGACACCACAGCCTGGAAATTATCTTGATTTGAAAGGTAAAACTTACGCAGTTTTAGAGCGTCACCACCGTTACCAGTTAAAGGAAGGACGTTACTGCTTACACAAGATTGCTATTTACGTACAATCAGCAAAAAGACCAACTGAAAAAACTTTAGTCAACGGACATTGGGTAATTGGTAATGCTAGCTGTAGCTACAATGCTCTCTCAGAAATTATCCGTTGTGCAGTCAATCCAGAAGGACCTTGTGAAGGTTGTAAATATTTTGAAAAATCATAAAATAGGTTGGTTCCTAGTACTTGAACAAGCTAAAATAGCTTGCTGAGGAGGAGCACGGGGAGAGGGAGAAGAGGAGCTACTGCTGTGGCACGGAACACCCACGCCCGCTCCGCAAGTGACGTGGGGGAGAAAAAACTTTTTTTCTTTACGATTAGGATGCTTTGGATACCGGAAAAAACGGTAGCTAGTCAGATTGTCCTGCCTTAATATTCTCATAGGACACCCATTTTACAATTCCCGTCTTCCCATTTTCTAAACTCCTAACTTTTAACTTACAACACCAAATTCTTCACCCACCGTTAAACGGCTACCATTAACAAAATCCCATCCCGATTGGGGACGTTTACCAGCTAACTGTACTTCTCGTAATAACAATAAACCATCTCCAGTCTGTACAATTGCTCCTATCCCCTTAACAATGCTGACGACTTCCCCAGGTTTACCTGAAAAGCTTGATAAATCTGGTGACTTATTTTGGATTTCTTGAAGTTTATCTGGTAGTTGATTGACGTAATCCTCTCCAAGGGGAGCGGTAGCTGTAATCTTGATTGTTTGCTGGCGAAATGTTGCGACACAATTGGGATAGAAACCTCTAATTTTATTATGTAGCTGTATGGCACTTTTAGACCAATCGAGGCGATAATCTTCTTTTTTGATCAAAGGTGCATAAGTTGCGCGAGCTTCATCTTGAGGAATAGGTTTAATTTCTTGACTTTGAAGTTTTATAAGTGTTTCCACTAATAAATCTGCACCTGTGGATGCTAGTTTTTCCGCTAAGTCTTGAGAATTATCAAGCAATTCAATGGGTGTACTAGCCTTAAGTAGCATTGCGCCAGTATCCATACCCGCATCCATCAACATAGTTGTAATCCCAGTTACCGATTCTCCATTGTGCAAGCACCACTGAATTGGAGCCGCACCCCGGTACTCAGGTAAAATAGAGCCATGCACGTTTATGCAAGCGAGTTTTGGCATATCCAGAATTTCTTGCGATAGAATTTGTCCGTAAGCAATTACAACAAATACATCTGCATCTATTTCCTTCAGTTGATTTAAAGTTGCTTCATCTTTTTTAATTCGCTGAGGTTGCCATACGGGTAAATTATGTGTTAGAGCAACACTTTTAACAGGAGAAGGCGTAAATTTATTACCACGTCCTCGACGTTTATCCGGCTGCGTAACGACCGCAAGCATTTCAAAATTTGAATGTCTGAGCAATTTTTCCAGAGTCGGAACGGCAAATTGAGGAGTACCAAAAAATATAATTTTCATAAAAACAAAACAGTTAACGTTCAACTGTCAACATTAACATCACCCATC
>JBCCSG010000332.1:0-8189 GCA_039200565.1 Cyanobacteria bacterium P01_D01_bin.50
GATTTGAATGATGTTTACTTTACTGCTTTACTAGAAAAAAATCAGCAATTTACTACTGTTTGAAAAAGAAATTATAGGAATACGTTTTAAATTTGGAAATTATTTGTGTGGGTAGGCAACAGGCAAAAGGCAACAGGCAAAAGGATTTTAGTAAACTAAAAGGTACCTATCTCTCTCAATTTTCAAGTAGGATTCTTATATTCAAGATTTTAATCAAAAAACTCTGCGTTCCTCTGTCTTGAAAAGTTGCTCATGGGGGAAACCCCCAAGACCGCACTTTATGTCCTGACGGACACGCTGCGCTAACGCCGCGCTTACCTCCGCGCTCCTTTGCGTTCAAATAATATATTGATAATTGTGATGAAAACATTTTTCCCAATCCTACGTTTTGAAATTTTATATCATCTACGTCGTCCGACGTTTTGGTTAATTGCAATCCTATTCTTCGCGATTGGATTTACTGATATTGTATCCAAAGCAGGTGAAGGTAACGCTTTCTTTTTTGTTAATAGTCCTTCCCAAATTTTTCAAGTCACTATTTGGTATACAATATTTGGAATTTTAGCAGCTTCTGCCTTTGTTGCTGAAACTTTTGTGCGAGATACGAATCATCGCATGGAATCATTAATTCTCTCTACTCCGATTCGTAAAAATAACTATTTAACAACTCGTTTTTTAGCCGCTTTTTTAGTCACTTTATTAGCATTTTCTAGCTACATTCCAGGAATAATTTTAGGTACTTTAATTCCTGGTTTAAATCCTTTTGCATTAGGTGCTTTTCGTCCGGAAGCATATGCAGCTAGCTATATATTATTTGTATTGCCAAATTTGTTTTTAGTTTCAGCAATTGCTTTCGGATTAGCTTCAAGAACTCGCAGTATTATCATTACCTATGCGGGTGCAATTGTTCTAGTCATGCTCTACCTTGTTTCTCTATTGATGGTAGGAGTTGATGTTATTGACTTTGAACTATATCGCATTTGGGCAATGTTAGACCCATTTGGATTTTATGCTTTTGAAGAAAATACTTTGACTTGGACGGTATTTCAACATAATACCTTGATGCCAAACTTAAGGGGAACCCTGATTTGGAATCGGATTTTATGGGTTTTCATTGCTCTAGCTGGTTGGTTTTGGAGTTACCGCAGCTATTCTATGAAGGTAATGGAATCTGGTGGAGGAAGCGGAGAAAGCAGAGGAAGCAGGAGAAGCGGAGGGAGAATTAGGGAACAAGATGCTCCCACTACGGGTAATTTTTCTAATTCGGGATACTCTTTAAAACAGGGAACACCAAAAATATTATTTCAACAATGGATATACCGTACATGGTTTGAAATAAATTCTGTTTTGAGAGGAAAAGCGTTTATATTATTAACCGGATTTGGATTAATTAGCTTGGTTGTGGCTGCGATGGGTACTCGTTCGTTTAATTACTCCAATCCCAGTACGGATATTTTAATTCACTCAGCCAATATTTATCTCGAATATATTCTTTTCGCAATTATTGTAGTTTATTCTGGTGAATTGATGTGGCGCGATCGCCAACTTCGTTTACAAGCTGTGGTAGACGCAACACCTGTTTCTAACGCGACTTTGCTGTTATCAAAATTAACTGCACTTTTCGCTATCATTACAATCAATTTACTGTTAGCGATGGCGGTAATGGTAGGTTATCAAGTTATTAATGGCTACTACTATTTTCAGTTTTCGCTGTATTTTCAGATGCTGTTTGTAGAACATGGACCGTATTTTTACTTAACAGCCGTCCTCGCCATCTTCACTCAAGTACTCACCCGTCATAAATATGCTGGTATGGGCTTGGTGGTGTTAATTTCTCTATCAAAAATTCCCCTAGACGCTCTGGGTTTATATCATAATCTCTATCGCTTCGCTGCTACCAACGATATTGAATATTCTCTGATGAACGGTTACGGACATTTATTAACCGGACATCTTTGGTATACGCTTTATTGGGCAATCTTCGGCGCTATTTTAATGCTTTTAGCTTATATTATCTATCCTCGTGGTACTTTTGATAAGAGTCTAGTTAAAGATTGGCAGCGAGCATGGAAACGCACTAGTAAAGGAATAAAAAGGTTTTTAGTAGCTTTGATATTGATGTTTGCAGGTGTGGGAGGATGGATTGGTTATAATACTACCGTAGTTAACGAATATCAACCTCCGGGTAAAGAAGAAACCGCAGCACAAATAGAAAAGCGTTTCAAAAAGTACGAAAATCTCCCCATGCCAGTAGTTACAAATACTGAGCTAAATATCGAACTTTATCCAGATAAACGCTATTTCCTGGCTAAAGGTGAATATACATTAGAAAATCGTACTAAATCTCCTATCCGCGAAATTCATCTATTAACCTTTATTAATTTAAAACTTGATGAAGTTAAATATCCCGGAGCAAAATTACGGGAAGCTCATCCTAAGTGGGGATATTACATTTATGACTTAGAAAAACCCCTGTTACCGGGACAAAAGCAAACCATGCAGTTTGTGACTAAAACCGAACGTCCTCAAGGATTTCGCAACCAAGTTGATAGCGATGATGTCTATATGATTTATCCTAACGATGTAGTAGGAAATGGAACCAATTTATACAGTCCATTTATTTTACCCTTCGTTGGTTATACCAAGATGGTAGAACATAAAAAAGCTTGGTTACGACAAAAACTGGATTTACCACCCCTCGACCAAAGAATGCGATCGCACGATGACCCTGTAGGATTAAAACAGGCTTTAATGGTGACACATTTAGGATGGGGAAATACAGATGTTACTATCGGTACATCTAAAAACCAAACCGCAGTTGCATCTGGAAAACTAGTTAAAAAGTGGACGAAAGGAGATAGAAACTACTTCCGCTATCAATCAGAGCAAAATCGCGGTAAATTTACCATTTATTCTGGACGCTACAAAGTTTATCGAAACAATAATTATCGAGTTCCCATCGAAATTTACTACCATCCACCCCACGAAGACAATGTAAAATTAATTGCTAATCAAGTTGGTAAAGCTTTAGAATTTTACGAGAAAACTTTTGGTAAATATCCTTTTGAACGAGTACGAGTAGCAGAATTTGTTTATTACGACGGGATGGTATTTTCTGAAGCTGGTACTATTGGAATTCCTGAAGTTTTAGTTTGGAAAAGTCAAGCTAAAGGGTTAGGAAAAGAAAGCATCATCGATTGGACAACATATCTTTTAGCTCATGGTTGGTGGGAAGACCAAATTATAGCAGCAGACGTAGCTGGTGGAATGACAATCCGCGAAGCTTTGAGCGCTTATGCTAATTCCCTTTACCAACGTTCCCGACGTACTCCAAAAGAACAACTTTTAGCTAGAAAGCAATTAATGCGAGATTTCTTCCGTAGTAGAGGAAAAATTGATTTTAAAGAACCTCCTCTAACAGACATTTACAACGAATTACCAATCGCTCGTCATAAAGGAGGTATGATACTCGAACTGATTGAAGATTTAATCGGAAAGGAAGCAGTAGTATCGGGAATTAGGGATTTTCTGCAAAAGTATAGATATAAAGAAGCACCATATGCAACAGTACTTGATTTACGGAATGCAATTTTAAATAAAGCACCAGTTGCTAAACGAGAACAAATCAAAGAATTATTTTCCTCAGTCATTACCTACCAAGTAGGATTAACCGACGCAGTTTATCAACAATTACCCGATGGGAAATATAAAATTAGACTCAATCTAATAGCACAAAAACTCTATACGAGTGACTTAGGACAGCAAAAATCAACCGCATTGAATCTTCCATTTACTATTTCTCTAGATGATGTAAAAGGAAATAAAATTTATCTCAAACAACATCAAATCAACCAACAGCAAGGAACTATTGATATAGTTACAAACAAACTTCCTACCTTTGCTACTGTTGATGGTAATTATGTTTTGCCTTCCGCATTTTTACAAGATAATACAAAGCGGCTTCGTCCTGCTTCGGAGAATTTAGATTAATTTATTTACAAGGTGGGTAGGGCAAACCCACCTTACCGATTATCAAATATTTCCACATATTAAATAGTCTATTGATACATAAGTAGGTCAGTAAGAAAAATTATGGTTCTTCAGTACTTAGTATGCTAAAAATACAATTAGATAAGTGAATTGAAAGAGAAATAGTGCGAATTAACTCGTTGTAGCTGCGAATTGAACGAACTAACGCGAATTAAATCGTTGGAGCCGCACCTTAATACCGTTTCACTATGTTCTGGTGGCGTGATGACGGGCTAGAAAATTAATTTGTACAACCTTAAATAATAATAGCCCGCCACAGGAGCCGCTGCGCTAATCAAATCATAGTTCAATTCTTAAATATAAATAAGCTTACCAAAGAATTACTACAAATTTTAAAATAATTGCTTTTACACTACTATTTTATGACAAATTGAAATTAAAAGCAGGTAATTTAAAAGCTGGGTGTATCTAATACAATGACATCGAAAAAGAATATAAAAATATTAACACAACTACTTAATATAGATGGAGTAAAAGTTATCTCACACTACCAATATAAAGGGGTTGGAGTAATTCTAAAAATTGAATCAATAAAGATGGAAAGTGTTTGTCCTCGTTGTGGTATCAGAAGCTGTAGATTACATCAAAATCAATGTCCCTTCGGGACACGCTTCGCTAACGACATATAATTAAATATTTACCGTTAGGAGAGCAACAAGTATTTTTGGAAATAAATAAACGACAATTCAAATGTGAAAAATGTAAAAAACCATTTAGTGAAGAACTAGATTTTGTAGATAGCAGAAGAAAATATACAAAAAGACTTGCAAATAAGACAATAGAAGAAGTATTAGACTCAGATATTCATAGTGTGGCTAAAAAAGGAAATGTAACTACAGCTATATAACGAAAACGAGAAAAGCGAAAAATAGAAGATTCTATAAAAAAAGTAAAATCACAATCAGATAAAAATGAATATGAAAGAGTTTTAAATGGATTGAAAAAAAGTAAATATGCTTTATTGAAGAATCAATCTGATTTGAATGAAGAGCAAGAAGTTAAACTTGCACAAGTGAAAAAAGTATCTTCTACTCTTAAATTTATGCATGAATTAAAAGAGAAAATACGAGTTATTTTTAATGAAATATATGATTGGTTAGAAGGATTATTTCAACTTGGTATGTGGTTAGCAAAAGCCAAAAAATATTTTCCAGTCAGTCAGAAAACAATTATTCGTTGGCTAGATGAAGTTATTGCTTACTTTGATAATGGTACAAACAGTGGTGTAGTTGAGGGTATTAACAATCTTCTTAAAACTTATCAAGCGTTCGGGATACGGATTCCGAAATTTTGAAAATTTTAGAACTAGATGCTTACTTAATTGGAATTTCAACTATTAGTTTGGCATACTAAGTACTGAAGAGCCAAAATTATAGTTGAGAGAAGGCAAAAGCCAAAAGCCAATAGGTAGGAGGGTTTAAGATTAATTTACGTTTATTAACATAGTAATATTTTTTTGCGCTAACTTAGTTATCTTTATCCATTTCTTCAAGTAAGATATATACCAAAATCCATCCTAACAAAATTGGAAATAGTACTATTAGAGTACGAGGGTCTGAAAGTAATATATTCATAATTATTATATAGAAATCCGGTTTGATTTTTGGAAAGCGCAGCGTGGCAAAGTCATAATTATTTGTGTAAGGAGGCAATAGACAACAGGCAAGAGGCAAGAGTATTATAGATAATTACGAACTTCTGAATTTTTTTCAATTTTCAAGTAGGATTCCTATACTCGTTTTGCATTGAACACATCAATACCATAATATCAAAAAAATTTTCAAGTAAAAATATTATTTTTAACATAAAAAAATCACTTATATTCTAAGATATTTTAATGTAAAAAATTATATCTATATATCATAAAAATGATATCATTTATAGTTAAAAATTATGTTTAAATTTTCAAGAGATTATAACAAAAATGCAGCGTGAATTTCCCATACTAGAAACTCCTCGATTGATATTAATAAAAATTAATTTATCCGATGCAGTATCAATACAAAAAAATTTGTCAGATGCACAGACAGTAATGTATTCCAATACTAATCAACGACCTACCATAGAAGAAGTAGAGAAAATAATTAAAGTATGGCAAAGGCGTTTTGAGGAGCAAAAAGGAATTCGTTGGGGAATCACGAAACGAGGGAATGATGAAATTATAGGTACCTGTGGATACAAAAATTTAACCCAGGATAACAAAAAAGCAGAAATAGGTTATGAAATATTAATCAATCACAGAAGACAAGGATTGATGAGTGAAGCACTTAATGCAGTGATTAGATTTGGATTTGAGAGAATGCAATTAAATTATATAGAAGCAACAGTAAATCCTCATAATCTTCCATCAATCAATTTATTGAATAAAATAGGATTTATTGAGGAAGATTTATTGGAAGATAATGAATTTCAGCAGAATCAGCTTACTAATCTGAAATTATTTTTATTACACAAAGAATAATTGATTTAACTGGAAATAGCAAAATCATCATCTCGATTTTTTCAATTTTGATACTTAATAAATTAGTCTCAAATGTGTTTGTTTACTCATTTAAAGTCAAGCCAAAACCGTAACAGACATCAGCCATCTGTGAAGCAATTAGGACATATCAATTTGTCTGTAATAAGGTGCTTCCTTATTGGATGGATAATCGTGGTGTAGGTAAAACTGAAATGTTCCGATATAACACGTTATTAAGGAAGGAATTTAAATTTGTAGAAGATTTAAATTCTCGCGCTTGTCAAACTGCTGTTGAAAGAGTTTTAAAAGCAGTTAATCGTTTTTATGCTAACTGCAATAATCAAATAAAGGGTAAAAAAGGTTATCCCAAATTTATAAGGAATACTCGTTCACTGGAATACAAATTCTCAGGTTGGAAGTTATCAGATGATAGAAAATATATTTATTTCACCGATAAAAAAGGTATAGTTACTTTGAAATTGATCGGCTCTAGAGATTTAAATTTTATCAATTAAATCAAATTAAACGAGTTAGAATTTTACATCGTGCCGATGGTTATTATGTACAATTCTGTGTACAGCTAGACCCCAGGGATACCGTAAAGCCTTTAACTCCCAGCCAAAAAGCTGTAGGAATTGATGTTGGAATTAAATATTTTTTGGCTGATAGTCAAGGAAACATTGAACACAATCCGCAATTTTATCGTCGGGGAGAGAAACAATTAAATCATCTGAATCGAGGTAAATCTAAAAAGTATCGTAAAGGAAAACCACAGTCCCAAAATTATCACCGAGCTAGAATTAGATATGCTAGAAAACATTTAAAAGTAAGTAGGTCGCCGAGTTGAGTTTGTCAAGAAAGTGGCGCTCCGCTTAATCCAATAAGGTCGATTTGGTAGTCTAGGTCGCCTTGAATGTTAAAGGTATGGTAAGAAATCGACATCTAGCTAAGTCGATATTTGATGCAGGATGGTCATTGTTTTGTCGCTGGTTGGATTATTTTGGCTATAAATATGGAAAGTTAACAATTGCTGTTGCTCCCCATAATACCAGTCAAAATTGTTCTAATTGCGGTGAAAAAGTACAAAAATCTCTGTCTACTAGAACTCATCATTGTAATTATTGCGGATATATAGAAGACAGAGATATCAATGGTACTCAGATGGGACTTTTGAACATTTAAAAGCAAGAATATTGGCGTTCGCCGACGAAAGGGGGCTTATAAATTGGGACTTTGGAGCCATAGACGGCTCTTTTTCCCCCTGGAAAGGGCGGAGGTGAAGAGATTGCTTAGATTGGTAAAGGTAAGGGAGTCTTAATTCATACTTTCACTGAAGGTAATGGTATGCCCTTGGCTAACTCTACGACACCAGCTAACGGCAGCGAAAGAGAATAAGTGATACCACCACTCGACAAAGTCAAACTTAAAACTTTCAAGCCTGGTAGACCACGTAAGAGAGTTAAAGTACTGGCTACTGATAAAGGCTATGACTCAAAAGAAAAACGCGCAATTTTACGCAAGCGTGGTATCAGACCTCAAATACCAAAAAGAGTTTGGAAAAACCGGAAAAACAAGGGTAGACCAATCAAAATTGCCGTTCCTAGATTTCAGCAAGAACGCTGTTTCGCGCTGTGTTCAACGCAAATATCGTCGTCTTGTAGTTAGGTGGGAACGTCAA
>JBCCSG010000333.1:0-8180 GCA_039200565.1 Cyanobacteria bacterium P01_D01_bin.50
ACTAAAGCATGACGCACGACATCTTTTTGAGAAAATTCACAAAACGCAATACCTTCTACATTTTTCAAAATTTGAAAAGCTGTTGACAAACCAGATTTCTGCTGGGATGGTAAATCGGTTTGTGTCATGTCACCCGTTACTACCATACGGGAACGAAAACCCAAACGAGTCAAAACCATTTTCATTTGTGCTGGTGTGGTGTTTTGAGCTTCATCCACAATTACAAATGCATTATTTAAAGTTCTCCCCCGCATATAAGCTAAGGGCGCTACTTCAATTACACCCCTCTCTATTAGCGACGGCACTTTATCGGGATCGATAAATTCGTTAATCGCATCATAAAGTGGACGTAAATAAGGGTTAACCTTCTGCTGCAAATCTCCAGGTAAAAAGCCTAGTTTTTCACCCGCTTCAACCGCAGGACGAGTTAAAATAAGTTTTTCATACCTATTATCAAGCAGCGCTTGAACGGCAACTACAACCGCTAGAAATGTTTTACCAGTACCTGCAGGGCCTATACAAAACGTTAAATCGCGCTTGCGTATCGCTTCAATATACTGTCGCTGACGAAAGGTTTTAGCACGAATTTGTTCGCCACGACGAGTTTTAGCAAGTACATCTTTTTGTAATGTTTGCAGTTCATCTTCTCGATGAGTATCTAGGGCTTGACGCGCCGTCATGATGTCGGCAATTGATAAAGTATTGCCCTTCGTCCAAATATCTTCTAAAGATTTCACCAATCGACTAACCAAGTCGATTTGTTTTTGAGTACCGCTAACGTATAATTCTTGTCCCCGAAGTACTACTGTTGCTCCAGTTTGTCGTGATAGGAGTTTGAGGTTTTCTTCCTCACTCCCCGCTAAGGCCATAGCACTTGGAATATCTGGCAATTCTATTGTTATGGCATCTGCCATAGTATTTACTGTTTCCAAGGAGTAATTTTTAACAAAGATTCTCCCGTAAGGAGACGAATCTTATTTTCTAGCCGTTCGCCAAAAATAGTAATATTTTAAGTAATTTACTGTTTACTATCAGCCTTATGGCTGATAGCGAATACAGGACGAAACAATTTTTGTTGTTTCGACTAAATGCGAGTGCGGGGTTTGGTGAAATTTCTTGGTCCGTCACCACGTCTTGTTCTAGGTTTGGGCATCGGTAACTCTCTATCCCGTTCTTCGCTATTAGATGCGGATGCATCCTCCCGACTTTCATTACTACCGTAAATGTCTAAGTATGCTGATTGTCCAGCAGCTTGGGCAGTTGCAGAAATTACCGTACGAATAGCCTGGATATTTCGTCCTCCACGACCAAACACTTTACCTTTATCTGCACTATCAAAGGCAATGCGAATCCAAGCTCGTTTGCTGCTACGAGAAATTTCGCAATCAACGCTTAAAGATTCTGGAAATTCCAAAAATGGCTCAATCAAAAATTTGACTAGACTGACGTAATCGGGAGTTTCACTGGATTTTCTTGCTCTGACTCTATTAGGATGCAGCTTCTGCACGGACTTGTTCAAAAACATTATTTTTTTCTAAAATGCGACGCACTGTGTCAGTTGGTTGAGCCCCCTGTTGTAGCCGCTTGACGATGCCGGGAATGTCTAATTTTACTTCTTTAGTTCTAGGATTATAAAACCCCAATTCTTCGAGGGGAAGACCATCACGACGAGCAAGATTGTTAATGGCAATTATCCGGTAACTTGCTTCCCGTTTTTTGCCAATTCGCTTTAGGCGCAGTTTAATCATGATTGAGAGGTTATTCTCCTACTTTGTAAGGTATTCGTTTGCTAATACAGATGATAAATCTATCTAACATTATGAAAGCATTTCACCTAAAAGGGTAATACTCCTGAAAAAGGCAAGAAGATAAAAAAATCTCCCACTATCAGCAAATGCTAATTTTAGCACTTGCGCGCCATGAAGCGCTATTCATTTATAGCTCTGTATCTTAGAAGTAAAACTTAATACCTTTTTTCATGATGTTTTTTCCTAGCCACGGAGCAAATTTATCAACAAATCACTGATAATTGATGACTAAAGGGTGCCGAAACCTTTTTTCTTTTTTTTCCCTTTCTTTTTGCCACCAGAAGCACCGCTGGGGTAACCCCTCCATCCAGGTGCAGCACGATTTCCAGCAGCCATTGGATTTCCACCCATGCCACCAAACATATCACCTGCTCCTGCCATTCCGGGAAAGTTGCCTTGTCCCATTTGCTGCATCATATTCCGCATTTTCTGGAAGTCGCTCACCAGTTTGCTGACATCTTTTTCTTTATAACCGCTTCCAGTTGCAATTCGTCGCCTACGACTGGGAGAACTCGCCAATAAATCCGGATTTTTCCGTTCTTCCTTGGTCATGGACTTAATCATTGATTCACAGCGTTTGAGCTGGGTTTGTCCTTTCTCAAGTTGGTCGTTGGAAATTTTGTTCATCCCGGGGATCATCTTCATGATACCTCCAAGAGAACCCATATTTTTCAACAAACGTAATTGTTTGAGAAAATCGGTAAAATCAAACTTTGCTGACAGGATTTTCTCCTGCATTTGTTCGGCATCGGCGAGGTCAAATTCTTCTTGGGCTTTTTCTACAAGGGTTAATACATCTCCCATGCCCAAAATCCGCGATGCCATTCTATCGGGAAAAAACGGTTGTAGAGCTTCTACTTTTTCCCCTACACCGACAAATTTAATCGGCGCACCGGAAATTCTTCTTACCGACAGCGCCGCACCACCACGGCTATCACCGTCTAGCTTGGTAAGAATTGCACCAGTAATACCAATTTGTTCGTGGAAAGTACTAGTCAAGCTTGCTGCTTCTTGACCGGTCATTGCATCTACTACCAGCAGCGTTTCATGGGGTTGGACGGTTTCCTTCACCCGCGCCAATTCTCCCATCATATCTTCATCAATTTGCAAGCGACCGGCGGTATCAATAATTACGGTGTCAATGCCTTCTGCTTTCGCATGTTCCACACCTTGGCGGGCAATCTCAACGGGATCGGCATCGCTTCCCAGTTCAAATACCGGCACGTCAATTTGTTGACTTAGAGTTATTAATTGATCGATCGCCGCTGGGCGGTAAACATCTGTTGCCACCATCAAACAACTGCGTTCTAATTTTCTCAGATGTAATGCCAGTTTTGCTGTAGCGGTGGTTTTACCAGTACCCTGTAAGCCAGCCATTAACACCACTGTAGGTGCAGCCTCTGCTTGTACCAGGGGAACATTAGTTTCCCCCATTACATTTACTAGTTCATCGTGAACTATTTTGATAAACTGCTGATCTGGACGTACTCCACTTAATACCTCAGCGCCTTGTGCCTTGGTTTCAACTTCGCTAATAAATTCTTTGACTACCTGGAGGTTAACATCCGCCTCCAACAAGGCGCGGCGTACTTCCCGCAAAGCCTCCTGAATGTTCGACTGGGAAATTTTATTTTGTCCCCGGAGCTTTTTCCATGTAGATTCTAAACGGTCGGCTAGTGCATCAAACATAATTTAATTTCTATTAGTCAGCCAGCAGAATATTAACGCGCTATTTACCAGCTTAATAGTTTTCATTTGAGAAATGCTAGCCTTCAAACGCTTCGCGAAAGTCTAAAGTACTAAATTTCCCTCTCATAAGGGTGCTGTGATGCGAACCCACTAAAAATTTTTAACGCAATAATAAGGCAATGAGGGTACGGCTCCATGGAAGTTTTGTGACAATTCCCTAGATTCCGATCTAATTGAAAAACTTTAAAATAGTATGTAACAATACTTGGAATCAAAGTTTACATTGTAACATAGTGTCTTGTTATTTAATCATCTAAGCGTCAAATGAGAAAATATTATGTCCTACAAATCTTGATTAGCTAATCCAGAATGATTGATAGTTGAATATTGCTACTTTATATAATTTGAAATAATTAAATATGTTCCTATAATTGATATTGCACAATTCATAAAAATTATAATTATTTTAGTTATAGTAATTAATCAAAATAACTTAAATTAAAATCTGAGATATGAGTATAGACAATAGAGAAACAAATAATTTATCAGAACAAAAGAAATCTGGATTATCTTTGATATTCAAGCTAATTCCTGCTATATTTATATCTTATATATTTCTATTACTGATTACCAAGGATACATCATCGATACTTTTAATTAGTATAAGCTTAGTGAATGGGTTAATATTTACCCTTGGAAATATACTGTGGAATAGAAGAAAGCGTCTGCAAAATACATCTGAAAATTTCACTGAAGCTAATAACTCAGAAATTAAACCGCAGCAAAATATCCGAGAACAAATACTAAATAAAGCTAACCAAGGTGAAAATCCTAGCAGTTTAAATTTAATATTTGCCGATTTAAAAGATGTGCAATTAATTGGTATAAACTTCAACGATATGTATTTGAGTGGCGTTGAATTAAATAATGCCAACTTAACAGATGCTCAGTTAATAGGAGTTGACTTAAGTGAAGCTAATTTGTGTAAAGCGAAATTAATAAATGCTCAGTTAGTCAGTGCCAATCTTAACAGTATCAAGTTAATTGGTGCTAATCTCAATAACGCTAATTTAAGAGATAGCAATCTCAGTACAGCTATACTTAACGATGCTTGCTTAATCGATGCCAAATTATTAGGTGCAAATTTAAGCGATGCTAAATTACTAAATGCTAATTTGACTAATGCTAAACTCGATCGCGCTTATTTGTGGAATGCTAGCCTTAATAATGCTCAGTTAGTTAATGCCGACTTTACTAGTGCCTATATGAATAATGTAAAACTTAATTACGCTAATCTAACTAGTGCCACTCTTAAAGATGCTCAACTAACCGAAGCTAAATTAAAAAATGCAAATTTAGCATCAGTTAATTTAACAGGTGCTCAGTTAGATAACGCTAACTTGAAAAATGCTAACTTGAGTGAAGCTTGCTTAGAGAAAGCTAATCTAGAAAATACAAATCTTGAAGATGCTAATCTAGATAATACGGATTTGAGAAAAGCAAATTTAACCAATACCAACTTTATCAATACAAAAGTTAAAAATGCTCGCTTTGGGTGGAATCTAGGTATGAAAGAGGATCTCCAACTTTATTTAAAGCAAGAAGGAGCTATTTTTGAAGATGAATTACTAAATAGTAATCCCGGAAAAGGGAATAGTGAGTAGGAACAAGGATTTGTAGCTAGTTCATATTCTTTCATATAGTTGGGTTATTTGTGCCGACTTACTTACATAACTAAAGTAATTAAATGAGAGAAAGCTTCGGTTGCATCGGCAATAGCTTTACTTTGAAAAACAAATTCGCTGTAATCAGCCAAGTTATCTAAGCCAACTACATTTAACATTACTTCAGCAGTTACCCATGCGGAGGTATCTACAAATAATTTCCGCCATTTTACTTTTTTCATTTTCGTTTCCTTTCATCAAACACCACTTATAAAGAAGTGGACGATCTAAATTTTGATTCATTGTTACAAAATGTAAATCATTGTGATGATTGATTTCAATACCCCCATTGAAGAAATGAGGTAGTAATTTCACTTCCAGGTAAGGTGTGAATTCCGCATTGACGATAAATTTGGGTTTTAGGGGTATTTTATTGAATCGAATACATTCAAAACCTCACCCTGACAAGAATCGGACATTCCTTTCCCCTATTTTGGAGAGGGAAAAAAATTGTAGGGTGTGTGACGGCTAAAATAATTTATCAATTACAACGAACTAATTAGAAATTGCCGTCACGCACCATTTTGGAAATAATAAATTTACCTATGAGAAACAGGTTTAGTATTTTGCATTTTTAATTACATAAAGGTATCGATAAAACCTTGAATTAACCCGTTTAGAGTAGCTAGTTTAATAATACCTGAGTTAAAAGTTGCTCATGAGTAAAAACACTAGCTTTATCCCATCAATTCGTTTCAAAATTGCTACTCGTTTAGCGATTATTTTGCTGTGTGTTTCGTCATCTTTAGTATTTAGTGATATTACTTGGGCAAAAAAGCCTACTCAGGAAGAGATTAGGAATTTGATTGAGAAGTTGGATACAAATGATGAATGGGAGCGGGATAAGACTATTGAGGAATTAAAAAAAGCAAGTGAAGATGCGATTCCCCAATTGGTAAAAGCAGCATTAAAACATGAAAGTTTACTAGTAAGAATTAGTGCTAAAGAGGCTATGCGTTACTCATACCAGGGGATAGTAGAAGAGGAATTAATTATAGCTTTGGAAGATACGAATATAAAAATCCGTCGAAGAGCTATTCAATTGTTGATTAAAATGGGTAGTTATTTCAAATTAAACTCACAAGCCTCAAAGATCAAATTAACAAAGCTTTTGAATGACAAAGATAGCATAGTGCGTGCCATTGCTACTTTTGTGTTAGGAATCATGGGCGAAAAAGCTGTTACGGATGAAGTGATAAAAGTATCAATTAAGCTTTTGAATGATAAAGATAACCTAGTGCGTGTCATTGCTGCTGATACTTTAGGAAGAATGGGTGACAAAGCTGCTAATGATCAAGTAATAAAAGCATTAACTAAGCTTTTGAATGACAAAGATTATTTGGTACGTAGAAGTGCTGCTAGTGCTTTAGGAAGAATGGGTGACAAAGCAGCTAATTATGAAGTAATAAAAGCATTAACTAAGCTTTTGAATGACAAAGATTATTTGGTACGTACAAATGCTGCTAGTACTTTAGGAAGAATGAATGAGAAAGCTGCTAATGATGAAGCAATCAAAGCATTAATAAAACTTTTGAATGATAAAGATGATTCGGTACGTAGAATTACTGCTGATGCTTTAGGAAGAATCGGTGAAAAAGCTGCTACCGATGAAGTAATAACAGCATTAATAAAACTTTTGAATGATAAAGATGATTCTGTAAGTGGTAGAGCGGCTAATGTTTTAGGAAGAATAGGTGAAAAGGCTGCTACCAATGAAGTAATAAAAGCATTAACTAAGCTTTTAAATAACAAAAATGATTCTGTAAGTGGCAGTGCTGCTAATGCTTTAGGAAGAATCGGTGAAAAAGCTGCTACCGATGAAGTAATAAAAGCATTAACTAAGCTTTTAAATAACAAAAATGATTCGGTACGTAGAAGTGCTGCTGATGCTTTAGGAAGAATAAGTGAAAAAGCTGCTACCGATGAAGTAATAAAAGCATTAATAAAACTTTTGAATGACAAATATAGTTATGTACATAGCAGTGCTGCTAATGCTTTATTAAACATAGCTTATACTGTTCAAGACAAAGCTCAAGCAAATAAACTTTCTCTCTCAGATTTTGATAAATATATTCCAAAATTAGAAAAAGCTTTAAAAAAGCTAGAAAACTCTGAAGAAAAATACAAAGCAGCATCTTTACGTCGCTCTCTACTAGTCATCAAAGATAAAAGAAAAACCCTCTTCTGGAATTCCCTCCTCAAAAACCCCTTCATTATCATCCCATCAGCTTACCTAATCTTCTTCCCCTCTCTCTGGTTTCTCCTCCTCCGACTCAAACCAATTTCACTCATACAAATTAACGAAATCCTCAAACCCTATGAATTCTGTCTTCCTAACGAATTAGGTGGAGCACCAATACGTACCCGAGATTTACTGTTATTCAGCTTTTTCAAGTTCCGTCTCCGAGTATTAGATGCTTGGGTGGAGAAAAATATCCCTCGCGCTAGAGAAAGGTTTGAATTAAAGAAAACTGTACAAGAGCGTTCGATTCATATCCCTGTCGCAGCTACTTTAAATAATCAAGATTCGATAATTGTCACGGGAAAGCATTTAAAACCGACTTTCAACAACAATCGCGCTTGTCTGCTTATCTGGGGTGAAGGTGGAGCAGGAAAAACTAGTTTAGCTTGTCAGATTGGTAGGTGGGTGATGTCTGATGATGCGGAAAAACGCCCTTCTCAACATTTGATGTTACCTGTTTTGATTGAGGAAGAATTAAGGTTGAAGAAGTCTCACAACGAAGAAACTCCTTTACTCGAAGCAATCCAAGGGCAACTCCAGGATTTAATTGATTCTCCTAAACCGATTCCGCAAGAGTTATTAGAGCAATTACTCAGACAAAGAAGAATTTTGGTGATTGTAGACCATTTTTCGGAGATGAGCGATGCTACTCGTAAGGTTATTCACCCGGATTCTCCTAATTTCTGTATCAATGCTTTGGTTGTCACTTCCCGTTTA
>JBCCSG010000334.1:0-8179 GCA_039200565.1 Cyanobacteria bacterium P01_D01_bin.50
AATTATCATTTATAAGTTTTTTAAACATAGAGAATATCTATATTTTTTGTCTTATATTTTTCTAGTTTATCTAATTTTAATTTACCCAAAATTATCACTTCTTAAAAAGATAGATTATTTAAAATAATTTAGAATTAGATAAACTAGAAAAATATAAGACAAAAAATATAGATATTCTCTATGTTTAAAAAACTTATAAATGATAATTAAATCGAAAAACATATCCCAGCATGCACGAAATATAACCGCAGTACCGATACCGTAAAATGCTGTAATTGCTGGATATTTGATTAAAAAAAGTATATCGTACCGATCGAAAGTATGAATGAGTCTGACCTCGAAACGGAAAAACCCAAACAATTATTGTTCAATCATGCCGGAAATGTAAATTTATAACTGGATTCAGCAACGCCAAAAATTATTTATTCACTGAAGATAATTCAGAATATTTGATGAAGGGGCTTTTCTTTAAAATTATACAGCGAATAGGGAATGGGAACGAGAAAGAGATAACAAGGAAAAAAATGTATTTATTAAGAATTTATAGATAATCGTTATACATAATTTTTGATTATATATAATATTTTACACTTGACTTTCAAACGAAGCAGCATTTTTACAGATGTATAGATAAAATTTTTAGAGGATGAATCAGTTCTTTTATCGAAATATCAGCAGACGGCAAGGTAGAATATTTTCATACTTTTATATTGTCTGCCCGACAACTGCTGTATAGCTGCGGTAAGCTGGTATTTTATAACTGTAATTACCTGCAAGACCCTTGAGATATCTTTAATATTCTTTACAAATTGCAACTGTCTGCTCTATATGAGACTTAATTGTAATATGTACAATGCAGCTGTGACGTGGATTTAAATCCAGATTGTGGCTCCTTAACGACATTCATGAGCATTTCGACTTCCGTGCTGAGTGATTTGCTACAGGTACTACCCTACCTGCGGCCCCAAATATACTTTAAAGCTTCATTGACGGCGCTCTCCCATGCGATGGAAGATCAAGTTTTGGCTGCGACAATGGAGCAGCCTTTAGTGATTGCGAACTTTCAGAGAGAGAGATTCTACCGACAAGAAGCTCATCGCTATCAACGACTAGCACAAATAAGTAATCAGATATACGTTTTATCCGCACCAGAAGCAAGTTTTAGTAACAGCTCGGAATATTACGAAAAGATAGCTTTTGAGCCAAAAGATAGTCTTTCTCAAGAATGGCATTTGGTGGTGATTGCTTTAAATTATGCTACTTGCTTGGTTTGCCGGGAATATCCAGTTTCCATAGTTAAAAGAGATTTAGCACAATTAAGTCCGAGTCTTGATATGGACACGGCAAGAAGATTTGAGGGGATTTGGACGGCTCAAAGGAGCGTGAGCTTAAAAGCCGCCGACTTGTTACTAAATAAAATAGTTATTTATCGTCCGGAATTAGCTCCGAAAATTGAGCAAGCACGTCAACGATTTGGTATTGGAGACGATCACACTCAGGAGATTGTAGACGAAACCAGCCAATATGCCTGTGACATTGATACTAACCCCTTCGTACAGCGCTTAGTTACCTATTTACAAGCTAGTCAATATAAACTACACAAAGCTTATCGGTCTATTGCCGCTCAAGCACGAAAAGAGCGTTTAGTCAACTCCATCAGTACGGCAATTCGGCGATCGCTAAATCCCCAGGAAGTGTTGGAAGTGGCGGTACAAGAATTAGGACAGAATTTGGCAGCGAGTCGCTGTTTGATTTACCGCACTCAAGCGGCGGATGAAAACGCGATCGTCGAACACGAATTTATAAGTCCAGGTGTTTCATCGCTTTTAGGACAAACCAGAGAGTTACAAAATAATCCACTATTCCAAGAAATAATTCAAAAAGGAGATGGTGTTTGTATTTCCGATACTTTGGCTGACTCTCGGGTGAATAGTTCCCGTGCAGTTGCCTCTTTTGTGCAGACGTTTTCGATTCGTTCTTGGTTGATGGAACCCGTATGGTTTCAGGGGCGAATGTTGGGGATGATAGAGTTGCAATATTGTTCGGATAAACCCCGTGAATGGCAAACTGGCGAACTAGATTTAGTCAAAGCCATAGCGACTTCCATCGGAGCAGCTTTAATTCAAGCGGAAGCCTACGCCAACTTAGAAGATCTTAACCAACAATTAGAAGCACTAGACCGTACTCGCAGCAACCTGATAGCGATAACCGGGCACGAGTTGCGGACTCCACTTTCTACAATTTTGGTGTGCTTGGAAAGCCTTGCTACCGAACCAGATATGCCTTTGGAGTTGCGTCAAGTGATGCTAAGTACGGCACTATCTGACTCAGAAAGAATGCGGAAGCTAATTCAAGATTTTTTGACTCTTTCCAATTTAGAAAGTGGTCGAATAGAATGGCATCCTGAAACTCTAACCTTACGGGAATGCGTGGATTTAGCAATCAGCAGAATTAATGCTCGCAGCGCCAACGAAAACTTGCCTAAAGTTTCGAGTGAAATATCTGAAAATTTACCTTTAATTAGAGCAGATGGTGATTGGTTAGTGGAAGTGTTAGCAAAATTGATCGACAACTCTTGTAAATTCACACCAACCTCCGGACAAATTACCATCAAAGCTAGTCGTAACGGCAATAAAATGATTGAAGTTATCGTAGCCGACACGGGAAGGGGTATAGAACCCAATCGCTTAGAAATTGTTTTTGACCGTTTTTACCAAGAAGAAGGAGCCTTGAGACGTACCACGGGTGGAACGGGTTTAGGTTTAGCAATTTGTCGTCAAATAGTTATTGGATGGGGAGGTGAAATTTGGGCTGAATCATTAGGTAAAGATAAAGGTTCCAAGTTTCATTTTACCGTACCAAGTATTGAAGGAAGTCAGGAGGAGAGGCGGATGCTCGTTGGTAGGAAGTATAACCAGAGGGGGGGAGAAGAAGTAGAAAGAGTTGAGAGTTAAGAGTTAAGAGTTATAAATTTATTTTTGCTCGATGCTCTATGCCCCATGGCATTTTGCTTGCTGAGTGCTTGCTATCAGGCTCTATTTTTCTAAGAACTGTTAAAGTTCCTAACACAATCGTAATATGACCCCAGTCGCAATGTTACGATGCCGTAAAAACGTTGAGAGAATATATTATGGCAGAAACACTCTCTGGAAAAACTCCATTATTTGGTGGTAGCACCGGCGGCTTGCTAAAAAAAGCACAAGAAGAAGAAAAGTACGCAATTACTTGGACTAGCCCTAAGGAACAGGTGTTTGAAATGGCTACTGGTGGCTCTGCGGTAATGGTTGAAGGCGAAAATATGCTGGAAATTGCTCGTAAAGAGTACGGCATTGCTTTGGGCGCTCAATTCCGGAAAATGAAAATTAATGATTACAAAATTTACCGGATTTATCCCAGTGGAGAAATTCAGTATTTACATCCAGCTGATGGTGTCTTCCCTGAGAAGGTTAACGAAGGTAGACAAAGAATAGGTTCTGTTCCTCGTAAAATTGGCAATAATCCCAATCCTGCAACACTTAAGTTTAGTGGTGTAAAACCCTGTGATGCTCCTAATCCGGAGTAGAGACAGTAAACGGTGAAAGGCGAACAGCGAACGGTGAAAGGTAATAGAACAAAAAATATGGCAAATAAGATAGTCAGTTAAGTTTTCTAAACTGCATTTATTTCCTTGTATTCTTGTGTTTGGCTGATAAATACTAACTGAAGAACAGTATTCTCATATTTACTGCTTACTGTTTGCTGTTCGCCGATCGCTGAATATTTTGATAGGGAAAATGGAGTTATGGCCGCAGTGCGTGCGATCGCTGAAACTCATCCGCGAAGTAAAAAAACTGAAATAAAATATATAACTTACAGTATATTTTCTGAAATTTCCCAAAGAAATCGCTGAACAGCTAATGTTAGTAAGTCTAGGATTTATGAAGAGACTTTAAATAAAGTTAGAGTTTTACTTAAAGGGATAGGTTGTTTGCGAAACCCCATCAATAACGGATAGTTTTTTCCTGGTAGTGCGTTTCATTAATTATGACGGGTTTTCTTACCGACTCGACTAGGACTATAAGTCCCAGTCTAATAATTTAAGTCGTCTGAAGACGACTAAAATAGAGCCATCAGAATTAATGAAAAAGACCACTAGTGGTCTGTCCCATAAAATATGATGGGTGTAGAGAGGTAGCAGTGCTACGTCTGGGGACGTTTGGAAGAAAACGAACCCGTCAAAACTAATGGGACAGAACACTAGCACTCTGGCAAGTGAACTTTGCGGGGTTAATGGTAAGAAAAAAGTTCTTTTCTCCCTCTGCCTCCCCTGCTCCCCCTGCCTCCTTCTACCCGGCAATCTTGGGTTGTTAGACTACTAGGTTATTGCATCTTAAATTATTAATTACGTTTACCTGCAAGGTATGGCGTAACCTATATTACACAAATTATGAATTCTTATGCGTTGGGAATTTGGTCGAAGAAGCGACAATGTTGAAGATAGACGTAGGAATTAGGAGTTAGGAGTTAGGAGTTTAAACTTCTCCTTGTCTCCCCATCCCCCCATCCTCCCTATCTCCTTACTTCATCCACTCAATAATCTGTGGGTTTACTAAATCCGGAACTTCGTCATGGGGACAGTGACCTGCACCGGGTATTGGTACAATTTTGATATCTTTACCATTTTCTCGCGCATCTTCGTAAACTTTGGCACCAGTAATTGGTGTCCAGGGGTCATCTGCACCCCAAATTACTAATAATGGACGTTCAACTTTGGGTAATAATTCTTCTGGGGAAGCACCAGGAGGGGCTGTCAAAATAGAGGCGAATACTTGCTGTGCACCTTCGTCGCAGGATGGCTGATAAAGCATATCTACTAATTCGTCGGTGACGGCTTGGCGATCGCGGTAAACTTGGTAGAGGGTGCGGCGAATTTGCGATTTTCTGCGGATGTTATTATATACAAATTTACCTGTTATCGGATGACTGACTAATTTGTTAAAAGCTCCCATAACAAAGCGCAGCGGTGGATTTAATTCGTGGGAGCGATGACTCAAGCCACCGGCAGCGTTAATTAAAACAGCACCTGTGGTAATTTCAGGATGCTCTACGGCTACTGTCAAACTTATCAAGGCTCCGACGGAGTTACCGATAAATACGGCGGGTTGTTTAATATGTTGGAGCCAAAAGTCTTTGAGTAATTCCACCCATAAGTCTACACTGTACTGTATGGGCGCTTTATCAGAACCGCCAAATCCTAGTAAATCGAGGGCAAATACCTGATAGCCAGCATCAGCTAAAACGGGGATATTTTTCTTCCAATGTCCGATTGATGCACCGAAACCGTGAATTAACACTAAAGGTTTTCCCGTACCCATGACGGTGTATTGAATTTTGTAATCTTTCCAAGTCCAAAATAGTTTTTCAAAGCTGGTTATTGATTCGGATATGGTAGTCACAGTTTTTGTGAATTTTAGTAAAGTCTTTCTTATTATGGTAATAGTCTTTGAGCATTTACGGTAAATAAAAAATAGGGGCGATGGCTTCGCGTATGCCCTTTGAGTCGATCGCAATATAGCAGTTTTCAGTTGAGTAGAATACACGAGGGAACCTCACCCCTTCCCCTTAATAAGGAGAGGGGTGTCTGATAAGACGGGGGTAGTTTCCTGTATTGGATTCAACTGAAAAACCCTATATAGAGACGTGAAGGGTTCCCATAAGAATTTTTTTCTTCTAAAAAATTCTTATGGGTGCCTGTGATATATCACGTCTCTACATGGGAATATCCTGTTAGCTATAGGTGTTGCGATAAGTGCTATGTACTTACAGGAACAATATCAACTTTGACAATAATATCGTTAAAATCGCCATCGCCAAGTCCGGGTAAATCTTCAAAGCCGAAGGTGTTATCGGCAAGCATGATTATGTGGTCTTCATCGTCTGAATTAGCACCAAGGAATGGGAAGAAAATATCAGGGTTATTACTAGTATCATCGTCAGTAAATGGGTCTGTGGTACCATCAACAATGATGAAAGGTGCAATAATCGACCCTGCTTCTAATTCACCTGTAAAGCTTGCTGTAGCCTGGTCTGCTACACTTAAGTTAATACCAGCGATGCGGTTTTGAACTGCGGCTTCTGCATAACCAGCTTCTCCAACTAGTATATCTGCCGTGCCATCGCCGTTAGTATCTATACCTCCATCTTCATCAATAGCACTGAAGAAACCAACAACGTTATCAAGACTTGCATCACGGTTAACGGTAAAGGTTACTGTAGTACTGGTAGTTTCTTCCCGTAAGTCTAATACTTGAAGTTGTTTTTCTTTTTGAAGTTTGGTACCGATGGTTGTTGTAACTTCGGCATCCAATGCCATCTCAAGTTCCAAACCTGCAAAGCCTAAATCGAAGGTATTATTACCAGTATCGGATATATCTAAGAAACTTTCAGAAGAAATACTTACTTGTGAGAGATCGCTTTTGCCTGCTTTTACGCTTTTGAGGGTAGTATCAGTTACCGATAAAAAACGGAAGAGCGTTTCGCTCTCGAAAGTAACACTAGTACTAATATTTGTGTCGAAGCCTGTGGGTGCATTTCCTAAAAAAGAAACAATACTTAGGGAACGATTTACAGCTGCTTGGGTATATCCTTCTTCGTCGGGAGAAATTCCATCGATAGTGCCTAAATCGTCATCAACGGTAAAATAAGCAATTTCCTTGATTTCTTGTACGGTTGTACTCTTGAAGGATAATTTAATAGAAGATTTAGTACCTTTGATTTTGAAGGTTTTGTTACTGTTAGATTCGAGGCTAAATTCTGCTTCGTCATCCCCATCGTCGTCGGAGTCTTGATTATTTTCAATAATTATCGAGTTTGAGTTTTCGTCGTCATCTTCATTGTCGTCTTCATCGTCGTCATCGTCGTCATCCTCATCATCGTCTTCATCGTCGTCTTCATCGTCGTCATCGTCGTCGTCATCTTCATCAAGGATAATCAGCTCTTCATCTTCACTAGTAATAGTGATAGTACCCGTTTCAATATCTGTTGTGGAAACGGTATAGTCACTTCCGGCTACTAAACTTAAAACGACGGTTTCTTCTTCTTCAAAACTACTATCATTTGTAATATTTAGAACGATAGTAGCAGTTTCTTCTCCTGCTTTGAAGGTGACTTTACCTTGGCTACCGTCAAATTCATCGGTACCAGTTATAGTGTAATCTTCATTAAAAGTAGCACTACCGCTGACAGAAAATTCAATTGTTAAAGCTTCAGTAATTTCACCTTTGCGGGTAAAAGTGTAGGTGATTTGACTATCAACACCTTCAGTAATGCTGTTGGAGTCAACTGATAAAGTAACTTCTGGTTTATCTTTCTCTTCTTCTTCCTCTTCTTCTAATTTGACAAGGAATGTATCTGTAATATTTTCGGTGGTAAGAGTTTCATCTGAGAAAGTAGCTTCTTCGTAAAATTCTCCGGCGATGTAAATTTTGCCGTCATAGAGGGCGATATCATAAATTGCATCTTCTTCTGTACCGCCTATGTTTTTTGCCCACTTTACTTCACCTCCGGTGTCAAACTTGGCGAGAAAAGCATTTTCAGCTTCGTCATCTTCGGCAACTTCACTCTTAAGCATGAAGTCACCAATATTCATGCTGTCACCTTCATAATATCCAGTGACGTAAGTACTGCCCATATCATCTACGGCAATACTTTCAACTTCAACATAATTTTCATCATCGTTATCTTCACTGTTGAAGTCTTCTGCCCAGATTACATTACCTTCACTATTAAGTTTGGCGACGAAAATATCACCTTCTTCACCACCTTCAAGAGTTTCACTGCCAAACTGTAAAGTTTCTTCAAATGCTCCGGCGATATAAACATTGCCTTCCGAGTCTATATCAATCCCAGATAAATATTCTTCATAATCTGTACTGCCAAAATCTTTTGCCCAGAGTACATCACCTTGATTATCTAGTTTGGCGACGAAAATATCACCAAACTCACCACCTTCAAGGGTAGTATCACCAAAGGTAGCTGTTTCATCAAAATCTCCAACAATATAAGTACTACCTTCATCGTCTAAGACAATGCCAGAGGCTTCGATATTAATATTGCTTCCAATATCATTAAATTCATTTGCCCAGATTGCATCACCATTATTGCCGTCAAGTTTGGCAATGAAAACACTACCTTCTTCACC